>DASQAT010000030.1 GCA_035635555.1 Candidatus Dormiibacterota bacterium | reverse complement strand
GAACGCCTCGGCAAACCCAAGGACGCCATCCAGCACCTGGCCGCGTACCGCAGACTGACCACGAAGACCAGGTCGGAGTAGCGACTCCCAAGGCGAGGGAGAGCACCATGCGAGCTGGCATTCTGGGTTCGGGGTTGATGGACGGCAAGCTCGGGACGCTCGCCTGGCTCGCGGCGAGGTCAGGGAGCCGGGCGCTGAGCCTCGATGGCGGCGGGCTCCAGGCTGAAATAGAACGCCGCACCCTTGCCAGGCGCCGCTTCGGCCCGGATCCGCCCGCCGTGGCGTTGAATGATGCGCGCCACGGTGGCCAGGCCGATGCCTGTGCCTTCGAACTCTCCCGCCGCATGGAGGCGCTGGAACGCGCTGAAGAGTTTGCCGGCGTAAGCCATGTCGAAGCCCGCGCCATCGTCGCGCACGTAGAACGTTCGGCTTCCGTGCTCGAGGGTCGTCCCGAACTCGATGTGGCCCACCGGCCGCTTCCGCGTGAACTTCCAGGCGTTCCCCAATAGGTTCTCGAGGACGACGCGCACCAGCCGCGCGTCGCCCGTGGCTTCGACACCGTCCTCGATGCGAAAGACCACCTGGCGGTCCGGCTGACTTTCCTGGAGCTGCGTGGCGATCTGTCGGGCGAGGTCGCTGAGGCGGACAGGGTCGCGCCCGAGCTCGGCGCGCGTCAGGCGCGACAGGTCGAGGAGGCCGTCGATGAGCTGCCCCATCCGCTGGGCGGCTGCGAGGACCCTTTGGAGAAGCTGCCGCCCGTGGTCGCCGAGCGCCTCCGCGCATTCGTCCGCGAGCGCGTGGCTGAAGCCGTCGATGGCCCGGAGGGGAGCGCGGAGGTCGTGAGAGACGGAGTAACTGAACGCCTCGAGCTCCTTGTTCGCCTGCTCCAGTTCCCTGGCCCAGGCCCGACGCATCCGTGCGATCTCGAGATGAGTCCGCACGCGGGCGAGAAGCTCCCGGGCGGAGAAGGGCTTCACGATGTAGTCATCCGCGCCGGCGTCGAGCCCCTCGACGGCCGACTCTTCGCCCGCCCGGGCCGAGAGGAGGATCACCGGGAGAGCCCGGGTCCGCACGTCCGTCCGGAGTTCCCGCAGCAGGCCGAAGCCGTCCAGGCCCGGCATCATGACATCCGACAGGATCAGGTCGGGCGGTGCCTTGAGGGCAGAGGCCAAAGCGGCCGCTCCGTCCGCGACGGCCAGAACGTCATATGTGTCCGCCAGCAGACGGCGGACATGGTTCCTCATGTCGGCGTTATCGTCGGCCAGGAGAATGCGGGATCGGGAACCGTTGAGGGCCGGAGCCGTCGTGTCCGTCGAGCCCGACGCTCCCGCGTCCCCTGCCGGGAGCATGCCGTCGGCCGACGTCGGATGATCGGGCAGCCAGCGCAGCGCCTCCTCTACGTAGGCGTCCGTCCGGGCGGCCGATGAAGAGAGCGCGCGCTCGACCCCCAGCCGGTCGGACGGCAGGTGGGCGTGTCCGGCTCTGATCGCGACGGTGAACGTGCTGCCCTTGCCTTCCTGGCTCTCGACGCGAACCGTCCCACCGTGGAGGCCTGCGAGATCCTTGACCAGAGCGAGACCAATCCCCGTTCCTTCGAGACTGCGCGATTTCGCTCCCTTCACGCGGTGGAACCGCTCGAACAGACGCGCCTGCTCGGCTTGGGAGATGCCGACACCTGTGTCAGCGACCGCCAGCTCCGCATGTTCGCCGCACCATCGGAGTCGCACATGGATGCCCCCCTGGAAAGTGTGCTTGAAGGCGTTGGAGAGAAGGTTGAGGACGATCTTCTCCCACATCTCCCGGTCGACATAGACCTGTTCCGGCAAGGGTGGACAGTCCACCGTGAGGGAGAGCCCCGCCTTCTCGACCGCCGAGCGGAAGACGCCTGCCAGGTCCGCCGTGCAGGCGGCCAGTTCGGTGGGCTCGTAACTGGCCTGGACACGGCCCGCCTCGATGCGCGAGAAGTCCAGGAGGGAGTTGACCAGCTTGAGAAGTCGGAGACTGTTCCGGTAAGCGGCGTCGAGCCGTTCGTGCCGGGCCGGAGGGAGCGGGCTGTCGCGCTCCGCCAATTCATCTTCCAGCGGACCCAGGATCAGCGTGAGCGGGGTGCGGAACTCGTGGCTGACGTTCGAGAAGAACGCCGTCTTGGCGCGGTCGATCTCTGCGAGAGCCTCCGCTCTCTTTCGCTCATCTTCGTAGGCGCGGGCATTGGCGACGGCCGTCGTGACGCCCGCCGCGAGGAGGTCGTAGTAAGCGCGGTACGATTCATTGAGCGGCAGCCGTGCGCTGACTCCGGCCACGAGGATCCCGGCAGGTCGTTCGTACCCCGGGGGGATGAGCGGAAGCACCAGGGCGGTCTTTGGAGGTTCGGGATACGGGTCGCACGAAAGGGAACGCAGCCTCCGGCCCAGATCGTCCGCCTGTCGAGGCTCGCGCGACCGTGCCACCTCGGCCAGGGGCCAGGCCGCCTCCTGAGATCCCTCCAGGTTGACGACCTCCGGGCTGGCCTCCGTCCCGGGGGGGAGTCCCGCGCGGGCGACGAGCCTGGCTTCCTTTCCTGCGGCGTCGAGCCTGTAGAAGAGAAGGAAGGGCAGGTCGAGCGCGGACTCCGAGAGCGTCTGAGCGGCGAGCGTGAAGGCATCTTCTAGGGTTCGCGCCTTGCCGGCGCGCCCGGCCAGGTCGCGCAGGCTGCGCGTGCGCCGCTCGTTGAGCATTTTGCTCGTGGTTTCGGTCACGGGGTGGAAGAGTCCCCCGACCTTGCCCGTCTCGTCCCGAATGGGGCTGAACGAGAAGGTGAAAAAGGTCTCTTCGAGATAGCCGTTGCGATCCAGGAACATCCGCTGGTTCTCGAGATAGGAGGTCTGGCCGCGCAGGGCCTGCTCGAACGCCTCGCCGATGACCGGCCAGGCCGAGGCCCAGCATTCGCTGAAGTCCTGGCCCATGGAGTGGGGGTGCTTCGCGCCGCAGATCGGCCAGTACCCGTCGTTGTAGATCTGGATGTGCTTGGGCCCCCAGGCAAGGGAGATGGGAAAGTTGGAGGCCAGGCCGAGGCTGACCGTGGTGCGCAGGCTCTGAGGCCAGAATGAGATGCGGCCCAGGGGCGTCCTCGACCAGTCCATCGATCGGACCAGCTGCCCCATCTCTCCGCCGCCGACCAGCCAATCCTCCGGGCGGGCATCCTTTCGATCCGGAGCGTGCCCGGCGTGAATCTTCTTGATCTTGGCGTTCTTCATCCGTCGGTCCCATTCAAGGGCGCGAGCGTTGTCCGGGAGGCCGTCCTCGCTGCCGCATTCGAAAGGTGGGAGGGTGAGTCCGGCGGAGCGGCCCGAGACGTAAATATTGGCATCGCAGCGCTTCTGTCAAGCGCCGCCGGCTCGATCTGTCCCGCTCGAGACCTCGACGTGCCGGTCTTCGCCTACTCTGGCATGCCCCCGAGCATAGGACGGCGGCACCGAGACGTAACCCGCGGGTCGATCGAGCCGCTGGATCTGGATGAACAGGTGAAGACCGTCGCGCGCCATCATCGACATCTCGGGCAGGCCGTCGCCATCGGCGAGCGGTCCGAGATCCACCGCGTCGAAGCCTCTGCCGGTCGTGGGGTCGACTCTGTACAGCCAGCGGCTTTCGTAGCGGGTCACATAGGCGATGCGTTAGTCGACGACCAGGATGTCCTGGGGGTTTGAACCCGCCCCCACCGAGAAAGTGCGCTTCGTATCGTAGGTGGCGGGGTCGATGACCTGCACCGTGCCGCTCGATCGGTTGATGACGTACGTGAGACCGAGACAATGGCGCACGACCGGATCGCCGCCCACAGGCTCCACGTCCCGGGTCGCCGTCCAGGGTGCGACCGGCTCGAGTGTCGCGGAGTTGCAGTCGTGGACGTTCGGGTCGGTCACGACGAAGACATGGTCCTGAAACGCCCGCGGGCCATCGGTCAACGGACAGAGACACAGGAGGGCGATGGTCACAGCGCGCGCCGTCATGCGCCACCGGCCCAGGAGCCTGCGTGCGACGGCGATCGCTTCGTCCGATCGGGGCCGGGCTCTCAGCGCGTGACCAGGGTCTTGAAGCCGCCCCAGAACATCCGCTTGCCGTCGAACGGCATCGCCTTGGGGTCCATCATCTTGGCGAGGCGGGGATCCTTCATCACCTTGGCGTTGATACGGTCGCGCTGCGCCTTGGACTTGTAGACGATGTACGAGAAGACCACAGTCTCGTTGCTCTTCAGCTTGACGCTCCGCGGAAACGAGGTCCATTTGCCCCGCTTGACGTCGTCGGCCACGCTCTCGATGTACTCGAGAGCACCGTGGTCGCGCCAGACTCTGCCGGCCGTCTGCGCCATTCGGCGGTAGGCCGCGAGTTTCTTCTTCGGGACGGGAACGACGAAGCCGTCGACGTAACGTGCCATTGGTTCCTCCTCACAAATGTGCCGCGCCAGCGTTGCTCGGCCCCTCGCAATGTCTTGATGTCCGATTCTACCTCAAGATACGGGGCGCGGCCGCCGGTCGAGCTCCCGGCCCGGAGAACTTGGCGGCCGCGGTATGATGGCTGGCCTGCGGCCGCGGCGGCCAGGCGGTCGGCGGGGAACCGGTTCGGGTGGATTCGGAATGCCCTTCCAGAAGCATTTCCTGTTCTCGCTCCTGGTCATCGCCGTGGTCGTCCTCGGCTCGGCCGTCGCCTTTTTGTTCGTTCCGCACGGGCCGCGTACCGCCTTGGAGGGCGCGCGAGCCAGCCTGGACTATTACACCCTGGAAAGGGAATATGCCAGACTCGTCGACGCGGACGTCTACAATCTCGACAATCACCGCGGCCTGCTGGACGCCCATCTTTCCATCCCCAAGATGACTCGCATGCGGCACAGCACGATCGTGCGCGACGACACGCAGATCCAGGACCGTTACAACCGCTACATCAAGTCCAACGATCCAAAGCTGCGCGACATCGGTCTTTACGGGATGGGCTATTTTTTCGCCCGCGAGCAACTGCCGGACCGCGGCTTGGAATACTTCGACAAGATCGTCAATCGCGACATGCCTTACTTGAACAACTCCATCGGCTACCTCTACTGGCACGAAAAGAGGCAGCCGGACCGCGCGCGTCCATATTTCGAGAGGGAGATCGCCCTCAAAGGAAACGTGGACGGCGCGGTCTCGAACCTGGCCGAACTGTTCTGGGAGCAACGGAAGCTCGGAGAGATGGACGCGCTGAGCCGGGACGCGGCCCTGGGCCGGTATTTCCCGATGCACGCACTGAGGTACCTGGAATTGGCTGAGCGACGCTACGGCGCCTACATGATGACCCTGCTCCGGTCCGAAGCGAGCGCCGTGACCTGGATGAGTCTCCTGTCCAGCCTGTCGATCGCCCTGATGTTTCTGGCTTACATCTACTTCGTGGACGTGTTCGAGAACGAGAGGATTTCCCTCCTTGCAGCCATCTTCGGAATGGGAGTTCTTTCCGGAGTGCTGGCCTCGATGTTCTACGACCTGGCCGGTTCTTACTTGGGAGTCAAGGAAACCGGGCGGGGGCTTCAGGACCTGGGCTTCTTCATCTTCGGGGTGGGTCTGTTCGAGGAGACCGCGAAGGTCATCCCCGTGCTGATCGCGGTCTTCCTGTGGAAGAAGTGGAACGAGTCTGTGGACATCCTTGTGTTCGCGGCCGTGTCCGCCCTGGGATTCGCCTGCATCGAGAACGTGGGCTACTTCAGCCGGGTGGCCATCGGGCTCATCGTAGGGCGGTCGCTTTCAGCCGTGGTCATGCATGTCTGCCTGACCAGCCTGGCGGTGTACGGTCTCTTTCACCGGCGCTACATGCGCGACTCCTGGGGCGTGATCTGGGTCTTCGGCTGTTTTGGCGCGGCCGTCCTGGCCCATGGGCTCTATGATTTCTTTCTGTCGTCTTCCATCGGGCTCGGCATTGTGTCGACGCTCATCCTCATCTACTTGATCATTGTCTTCCGCAACATGCTCGAGAACGCTCTGGACCAGTCCGAATTTTTCTCGGGGAGCACGTTCAAGATCAATCTGTCCGTCTATCTCTTTTACGGGGTCCTGGGCATCCTCCTGATGCAGTTTTCCATCCTTGCCGTCCAATACGGCTTGAACCTCTCGTTGAGCAACCTGGGCCTGAACATCCTGAAGTTCTATTTCCTTTGTTTCATATTGATCGTGGGCTTCGGCAACCTCAAGCTCGTGAAGCACAAGTGGCGCTCAATTCTTTCACGGGAACGGTAGCTTGCCCGTGGGCCGGAAGAACGAAGCGATGGAGGCGTATCGGGCGGCGCTGCGCGAAGATCGCCCAAGGACGCCATCCAGCACCTGGCCGCGTACCGCAGGCTGACTGCGACGAGGGGAGAGCACCATGCGAGTTGGCATTCTGGGTTCGGGGTTGATGGGCGGCAAGCTCGGGACGCTCTTCGCGCGTGCGGGGCATGAGGTGGCATTCAGCTATGCGCGCAGCAAGGAGAAGCTGGACAAGCTCGCGCGGGACGCCCAGGGAAACGCGCGGGCGGGCACACCGAGGGATGCCGCACGGGATGCCGACGCACTCCTGCTCGCGGTGCACTGGTCGCGAATCGACGACGTACTGAAACAAGCGGGCGACCTGTCCGGCAAGGTGATCGTAAGCTGTTCGCTTCCGATGAATGTTGACAATACCGAACTCGTCGTCGCCCACACCTCGTCGGGGGCGGAGGAACTTGCAAAGATGATTCCGAAAGCTCGGGTCGTCTCCGCATTCAACACCGTGCCCAGCGAAGTGCTTTTCGGCGTGTTCGAAGCCAGGCGCAAGGTCAGCCGACCGAGTCTGGTGTGCTGTGGCGACGACAAGAGCGGCAAGGCGGTGGTCGTTGAGCTGATCCGCGAGGTGGGTTTCGATCCGGTGGACGCCGGTCCCCTGCAGATCGCCCGATACACCGAGCCGTTCGCGCTGCTCGTCGCCCAGTTGGCATACGAGGGAAAAGGGGGCCCGGAGCTGGCGTACCGGTTCGAGCGGTTCGGCAAGTAGGCCTGGCGGGGTACATGGCTGTCCCCTCCATTCACGAAGTCCCCGAACAAAAGTACTAGGTCACTCCAAGCTCACGGACGCGCTGCCGTCCCTCATCCTCCGATCCGGATGTTGCCCCCTCCCAGAAGGCCGTCGTTTGAGTGGACCGGAGCGCCACCCGGGCGGGTGACCCGTACTGCGAAGCGATCCGCCCCGTTGCCGGGCTCGGCGTTGTCCTCGACGTCGGCGGTGTACTGGCAGGGGGATCCGTCCCCGAGCGTGCAGTTGCCGCCGAAGCTGGCGCGGAACTGGGCGCCGTCGACCGAGAGCGTCCTGACGTCCCCGGTCAGCGACAGCCCGCCGCCGGACTCGTACCGGATCCGGCCGGCGGGCGCTGACCCCTCGAAGCGGGCGTTGAAGTGGAAGTTGGCCTTCTGGCCCGCGCCGCTCCCGAGGATCCAGCCGTCGCCGCTCGCCTTGCCTCCGGCCACCCCGGAGCCCTTGGCGAATCGGGCGAAGAACGGCATGCGCAGCGTCTCGCTGCCGTCGGAGCGGGCGGCGACCACATACCAGAGGAACTCGACGGCCGGATCGCCGTTGACGTCCGGGCCGGCGACCTGCAGCCCGGCGGCGGTCCCGTCCACGGCAATGTTCACGTCGAACGTCGCCTTGCCGTTGGCCCCGACCGAGACGGAGGTCCTGCCGAGGGAGGCACTGAACCCCGGCGTGCCGAGGGGCCTGGTGATGTCGCCGCGCAGCGCCCCAGCGTCGACGAGCCTCAGGCTGTAGGTACCGGAGGCGCCGGACATGTCGGCCAGCGTCACGGTGATGGCCCGCCGCTGGGAGGCGGTCTTCGCGGAGGCCCCGGTGCCGATCAGCCCCAGCTCGCCGAAGCTGTGGCTGGGGAGGAAGTCGGGCTGGGCCGTGTCGTCGGGGCCGCCGGCGCCGTTCAGGTTGTTGGTCCCCATGATCGCCTTCACCGTGACGGCCCGTACCAGATCGGCGAGGCCGGCGCCGGTCTCGTGGATGAAGTTGTTGGCGTCGGTGTCCGGGATCGGCGTGCCGTCGGCTTTGCGCAGGTTCGTCGTTCCGTTCATGAGCGCGGCGCGCACCTGGCTGGGCGTGAAGCCGGGCCGGGAGAGGGCGTCGCGCACTAGGGCGGCCGACCCGCTCAGGTGCGGCCCGGAGAAGCTGGTGCCGTCGGCGCTGTTGTAGAAGTCGGGGTCGCCCAGGATGACCGGGATGCCGGTGGGCGAGGCCCCCATAAGGATGGCGACGCCCGGAGCGGTGAGATCCGGCTTGACCACCCTGAAGTCGTTGTTCGGGCCTCGGGAGCTGAACGCCGCCGTGTCCGGCACGAAGAGCGCCGCGTCCTCGGGATTGATGCGGATCGGGAGGTTGGAGACACCGCTGGCGTCGAAGCCGAGGCCCGCGCCGTCACGCAGCAGGATCCCATCCTCCAGCGAGATGGTGAAGACGGGGACATTGACCGAAGGGGCCAGGACGACCCCGATCGGTCCGGGGACGTTGTTGAAGATGACGACGGCCTTCGCCCCCCGCGCGGCACAGTTGTTCGCCTTGGCCCCGAAGAGACCGACCGTCCCGCCCCGCTGCGCCAGGCAGATGTGGCCGTTCGCCGCGAGGGGCACGTCCGCCACCGTATCGGCGAAGCCGGCGTAGACGTAGTTCTCCACGATCGGCGCGCTGATCTTCATCGTGGCGTTCGACTCGGTGGCGAAGTCGGCGAGCATCTTCGGCGTGCCCGGCTTGATTGTCGCCCGATCCGCGTTCAGCACGTCGATGCTGTTCGGGGCCACCCCCGGGTCGTTCGTCGCCGCAGTCGCGATCACCAGCCGGTGCGCCGCCGGGGAGCCGATGATGTTCTCGTCGGGTCCGTCGTTCCCGGCCGAGGCCTCGGGGACGACCCCCGCGAACTGGAGATTGCCCGCGGCCGTGCCGATGGCGTCGTCCGGGTCGCCGGTCGAGTCCCCGAAGCTCATGTTGACCACCGTCGCCACCGGCTTCGGGTTGCCCGCGACGTCCACCGGCCGGATCGAGTCCTCCAGGCTGAACAGGATCTGCTGGTCGGTGCAGGCCAGGCTGGGGCAGACCTTGTAGTCCATCACCAGGGCCCCGGGCGCCACCCCCTCGACCACGACGCTGCCGTCGTTCGGACCGGTGCGCGCCTTCAGCCCGGCCGCGGTGGTCGAGACCATCGTCCCGTGTCCGGTGTCGTCGCCGACGACGGCGTTGCCACCGAAGAGCGCCCTGTAGACCACCTTCGTGTGGTGCGTTCCCGGCAGGAACGGCTCGCCCTGCATCCGCACCGGGCGCATGTCGGGATGGTTGAAGGCGTTGCGGTCCTCGAAGTGGGCGTCGTCGACCCGGTCGTCGAACATCGGGTGGCCTCCGCCCGCGCCCTGCCCCAAGCCGGCATGGATCCCCGTGTCGAGCACCGCGATCACCTGGCCCGTCCCCCGCAGACCGAGGCTGCGCGCGCTGCCGCAGGCGGAGGGGGTGCCGCTCGGATCGGACGGGCAGTTGGCGCGGATGTACGGCACGCTGTGGTCGAGCACCAGCTGCTTGCCGACGTCGACGCTGATGTGCCTGACGGCGCTCATCCGCCGGATCTTGCCCACGTCCCAGCCTCCCACCTCGAGGCGGACCGCGTTGATCAGGTCGGCGTAGCGGTCGATGAGGCTCACGGCTCCGCTCGGAAGCGCCAGCGTGGTGCTCGTCAGCGTGTACGGGATCCCGGCCGCGACCAGGCCCTGGAGGAGCTGGTCCTGCGCCAGCCTGATCGACGAGCGCTGCAGGGCCTCGTCGAACGCCTTCCCCTGAGCGGCGGCGCGCGCGCGGGCCACGACGACCGGATCGGGAGATTTCAGCTCGACGAAGATCGGCGTCGTCGTTTGCGCGCCGAGCGGCGTACCTGCCAGGAAGGTCCCCAGGACGGCCGCCGCGATCGCCCCGGCGAGGCGTCCTCGATCGTTGACGGCTCCAGTCGTGCGCAAGTCCCGATGGCAGGTTTTCATGGCGCTCCTCCTCCAAGAGCAGACGCGGAAATCGTGTGAGCGGAAGGGGACTTGCGAGCATTCCCCCTCGGTGGGCCCCCGGATGCGGTGCTACATGTACGCCCACGGTCTCGGGGATTCGATCGGGTGATCTCCTGACTTCGGAGAGGGAGAATTCCCGAGGAATCGGACGATCACAGAGTCCACGGGTCGAAGGGGTCGCTCGGTCCGAAGTCGGCATAGTGCCCCGGGGCGAGCGCCCAGGCGGAGGAGATACGCTAACCCGCCTAGACACGGGTGAGATGTGCCGGAGCCAGCAGAATGTCGAGGATGGAGCTCGAGACCGCCACGACTATCGCCGCCCAGCGCCCATCCGGCGCGGCGTGCGCCGCGGCCGCCGATGGCGGCGGGCTCCAGGCTGAAATGGAACGCCGCATCCTTCCCGGGCGCCGCTTCGGCCCGGATCCGCCCGCCGTGGCGTTGAATGATGCGCGCCACGGTGGCCAGGCCCGATGCCGGTGCCTTCGAACTTCCCCACCGCATGGAGGCGCTGGAACGCGCTGAAGGGGTCCTCAGAGGGCTGGAACCTCCTCCGGCCCGCGGACGTAATATAGGCACGTTCCCCAGGGGGAGATCCATGCGCCGATCGATCGACACCATCTCTCGCGTCAGCTGGCACGGGCGACGGACGAGGGGCCCGGAATCCCCGGCCACGTCCCAGAGTGGCGCACCCTCGCTCACCCGTGTGCCCCCGAACGGCGGCGGGTCGCCGCATCGCAAGGCGACCGTGACGCGACCCATCATCGGCCCGGAACGGCTCGACCCGTTCGACGGCTTCTTCCGAAACCTGGGGCGTCCGCCGGTGGCCCCGGACGGCCTGCTCGATCTCCCGGCTGCCCGCCGCTGGTTCTCCCTGCTTTCCTGGGGGGACGAAGAGGGACTCTACACCTACCAGATGCCGCTCGAGGGGCGCACGGGCAGCCGGGTCTCGGTGCTGGGGCGCACGCGCCTCATGCTCTCCTGCTACGACTACCTGGGCCTCGCGGGCCATCAATCGATCGAGGACGCCGCCATCGCTGCGGTCCGGACCTACGGGACGGGGACGGGCGGCGTGCGGATGCTCACCGGCACGACCGCCCTGCACCGCGACCTCGAGCGCGAAATCGCCGCTTTCAAGGACGTGGAGGCGGCGCTCACATTCGGATCGGGGTACCTCGCGAACCTCGCGGTCGTGGCCGCTCTCGTCGGCCCGCGGGACCGCGTGTTGATCGACGCCCGCGCACACCGGAGCCTGCGCGACGCGTGCGTCCTGGCGCGCGCGCGGGTGACGACCTTCCCCCACAACAACGTCGCCGCCATCGAACGCGAGCTGCGGCGCGCGCCCGCCGGGCGCCGCACCCTGATCGTGGTCGACGGGCTTTATTCCATGGACGGCGACGTTTGCCCGCTGCCCGAGCTGGTGGACCTGAAGCGCCGGTACGGCGCCTTTCTCCTGGTGGATGAGGCGCACGCGCTGGGGGTGCTCGGCGCCACGGGGCGCGGCGTCCAAGAGCACTTCGGCATCGCGGCCGGCGCGGTCGACGTGTGGACCGGCTCGCTTTCGAAGGCTGTGCCGTCGAACGGCGGGTTCATCGCCGGTCGACGCGACCTGATCGTGTACCTGCAGCACGCCTCGGCGCCGTTCTGGTTCTCGGCGGCGCTCGGTCCGGCGGCCGCGGGGGCCGCGCTCGAGGCGCTGCGCGTGACGCGGCGTGAGCCGGAGCGGCTCGAGGTCCTGCGGCGCAATGCCGGCGCGCTACGCGCCGGGCTCCGTGCGCGCGGCTACGACACGGGGAATTCCGCGAGCGCCATCGTGCCGGTGCTGGTGGGCGAAGACACCGCGGCCTGGCGGCTCGCGCGGAGGTTGTTCGACGAGGGCGTGCTCGTCTCCGCCGTGGTTCACCCGGCCGTGCGGCGCGGCGCCGCCCGACTGAGACTGTGCGCGACCGCAGCCCAATCGGCGGCCGATCTCGACGAAGCGCTCGACGCGTTCGACCGGGCCGGCCGCCCGGCCGGCATCGAGTGAGCGCCACCGCTGCAGCTCTGCGCTACGTCGTCCACGCGCGCTCCGACATCGCCGATGTGGATCCGCACGAATGGGATGCCCTGCTGGCGCCGGACGACTTTCACGCGACGCATCGCTTCATCAGCATCTGCCAACGCTCGCGGGTGGCGGACGCGGCCTATCGGCACATCACGGTGCACGACGGAAGACACGTGCTCGCGATCGCGAGCTTCTGCCGGATGCAGGTGGCGCTCGATCTGCTCTCCACCGGCGTCGTGCGCGGCGCGATTCAGGGGGTGCGACGGTGGCGTCGCGACTTCTGCCGTGTCCCGGTCGCGTTCTGCGGGCTGCCGGTGTCGTTCGGGCAGTCGAGCGTGCGGCTCCGCCCCGGGACCGACGCGCCTTCGATCGCGGGCCTGCTGGCGCAGGAGCTGGAGTGCTGGGCGCGGAGCTTCGGCGCGTCCGTGCTGTGCTTCAAGGAATTCGCGCCACGGGAGGAGCCGATCGTGGAGCCGCTGACGCAGCACGGTTACTTCCGGGTGTCCAGCATGCCGTCCTGCACCCTCGCCATCGCGTGGCGCACGTTCGAGGAGTACGTCGGTGCGATGCGGGCGGGCTACCGGCGGCAGGTCCTGGCAAACCTGGAAGCGCGCGACAGACTGGGTCTCACGGTGCGTCTGGTCCCGGCCTGGGAGGCGCAGGCCGAGCGCATCTTCCCCCTGTACGAACAGGTCATGGACCGCGCTCCGTTCCAGCTCGAGCGGCTGAATCTGGCGTTCTTCCGGCATCTCGCGGCCGACCTCGGCGACCAGACCAGCGCCATTCTCGTCGAGCGCGGCGGCGCGCTGCTCGCCGCCGCGGTCCTGCTCCATGCCCCGGGCGTTCTCACGTTCCTGCTCGCGGGTATCGATTACGCCCACCACCGCCAGTGCCAGGCCTACCTCACGCTGGTCACCGAAATCGTCGCCGAGGCGATTCGTCACGGGGCGACGCGGCTCGAGCTGGGACAGACGACCTACGATCTGAAAGGGCGCCTGGGTGCCGAGATGAGCGCGCGCTGGCTCTACATCAAATGTCCGAGTCCGGCCGTGCACTTCACCCTCCGGGCGGCGTCCAAGGCGCTGTTCCCGACGACCTCGCCGCCGCCGCGGCGGGTCTTCAGGGACGCCGGCGCCGGGTGATCGCATCCTGAGCAGGCGGCTGCGCAATTGGACCGGCGACCTGCGATGGCGGCCCGCCCGCATCGATCGTCCCTCCAGCCACAAGGAACTGGTCGCCGCCGTGCGCAATACGGACCTGCCCATTCGAGTGCTCGGGGCAGGTCACTCGTTCACGCCGCTCGCGGCGACCGACCAGCATGCGATTCAGCTCGACGGCTTGAGCGGTGTCGAGCGTGTGGACCCCGAGCGGCAGGAGGTCACCGTGTGGGCCGGCACGCGGCTTCGGGACCTCGGCCCGCGACTCGCGGAGCAAGGCCTGGCGATCGAGAACCAGGGCGACATCGATGCCCAGGCGCTCGCCGGCGCTTTGAGCACGGCGACTCACGGCACCGGCGCGCGCCTCGGGTGCATCGCCAGCCAGGCACTGGGGCTGACGTTGGTCACGGCGACGGGTGACACGTTGGTCCTGACCCGCAGCCACGACGGCGCCCGATTTCTGGCGGCCGCTGTCTCGCTCGGATGCCTGGGCGTGATCTCACAGGTGCGTCTCAAGGTGCGTGCGGCCTATCGCCTGCGCGACGTGCGGCGGACCGTCCCGCTCGACGAATGTCTGGCGCGGATCGACGCGACAGCCGCCGCCCATCGTCATTTTGAGTTCTTCTGGTTTCCCCACTCGGACCTGGCGCTCACCAAGACGCTCGACATCGCGGATGCGGGCTCGGGCCGCAAGGACAGATCGCGTGCCTGGATCACGAACGTGGTCCTGGACAACTGGGGCCTCTGGCTCTCCTGCCAGGTCTGTCGCGTGGTTCCGAAATGGACCCCCGCCCTCAACGACTTCTGCGCGCGCACCCTGGATGAATCGGAGTATCTCGGTCCCGCCCATCGCATTTTCCCCACGCCGCGTCTCGTCCGCTTTCAGGAGATGGAATACGCGGTGCCTGCGGAGCGCGGCCCCGACTGTCTGCGCGAGATCCGCGCCTTCATCACCAAGCGCAAACTGCCGGTGAGCCTCCCGCTCGAGTACCGGCTTGTGGCGAAGGACGATCTCTTCCTCTCGCCGTTCTACGAGCGCGACAGCGCCGCCATCTCGGTGCTCATGTTTCATCCGGTCGCGTACCGCGAGCTGTTCGATGGTGTCGAGGCCATTTTCCAGAATCACGCGGGCCGCCCGCATTGGGGCAAGACACACAGCGCGCGGCCGCCCTACCTGCGACGCCTTTATCCGCGCTGGGACGACTTTCTGCAGATCCGCGCCGAGCTCGACCCGACGGGCCGGTTCCTCAATCCGCACCTGCGCACGGTGCTCCTGGACGCGACGGATTGAGCTCTTCAGTCTGAGCGGCCGCCTGGCCGGCTCGGGAGCGGCGAAGATTGCGGGGATGGACCGTCAAGATGGTGACGCCGCTCGCCGCTGCGAAGAAGGCGTCCTCGTCCTCGACGTCTCTTTTTCCTGGACCTATCTTGGGAATGGCCGCGTGGTGCGGCCGGCAGGTGGATGGTGTCTCGCACCAGGGGGAGAGAGATGAGCATGAAGGGGATGAAGTTCCTGTCGGTCGTGGCGTTATTGGCAGCTGTTGCGGCATCAATGCCCCTGTTCGCCAAGTCGGCCCAGGACAGGCGCGACGAGAAGATGGGCGAAATCCCCGTCTGCTCCAAGAAGATTGGCACCGTCGCAGTCGTCGAGCCCGACACGAACTGGTGGCAGCAGGCGGGATTGGGCTCGCCCGAGGCCTTGATCAAGGTCTTCGTGCGCAAGTCGAACTGCTTCACCCTGGTCGATCGCGGCAAGGGAATGCAGGCGATCCAGGGGGAGCGCGCCCTTGCGGCCGGCGGGGACCTGCGCGGCGGGTCGAACGTCGGCCAGGGCCAGATCAAAGCGGCCGATTACGTCATCGTGCCCGACCTGATCTCCTCGAACAACAACGCGGGAGGCCACCATTTCGGCGCCCTGGCCGGCGGATTGATGGGCCACCACGCGGTGGGCGCCGCCGTCGCCGGCATCAATACCAAGAAGAAGACCGCCGACGTCGTCCTGACCGTCACCGACGTCCGTTCCTCCGAAGAGGTGGCCACCGTGGAGGGGCACGCCAAGAAGACCGACATCGGCTGGGGCGGGCGCGGCAGCAGGGCGACTTGGAGCGGCTTCGGCAGCGCCGGCGCCTCCGGTTATTCGGACACCGAGATCGGACAGGTGATCACGCTGGCCTATCTGCAGGCTTACACCGACCTCGTCACCCAGCTCGGCGGCTTGCCCGATGACGCCTCAGCCGCCAGCGCGCAGCAGGCCGTGACCATGACCAAACCGGGCCGCATGTACGCCACGCCGGACACGAACGGCCAGGTCATCAAAGCGCTCGAGCCCGGAACGATGCTCTACCCGACAGGGGAGAAGCGCGACGTGCTCTGGGAGGTCACGGACGAGCTGGGCACGAAGGGCTGGGTCTCCTCCCTGCTCTTCCAGCTGGCGAGGTAGCTTCACTCGTATCGCAGCGCCTGGGTCGGCTCGATCCGGGATGCGCGGCGTGCGGGCACGTAGGCCGCCAGCAGGGTCACCAGGAGCATCGACGGCACGACGATGACATAAGCCAGAATGTCCACGCCGCCGGCATTGAACAGCATGGAATTCATGAGCTGCTCGACGGCGAAGCCCATCGCGAGTCCGATCATCGTTCCCGTTCCCACGAGCGTGAGGCCCTTGCCCATCACCAGGCGCAGGATGTCGGACGGTCGCGCGCCGATGGCCATGCGAATCCCGATCTCGCGGGTTCTGCGGCTCACGTTGTACGCCACCACTCCGTACAATCCTGCGATCGGGAGAGCCGTGGCCAGAACGGCCAGGACGTTCGCAAACCAGGCGCTTGAACACCGAACAGACGGCGTGGCGCGTCTCGGAGTGGTCATTTTGGGTCCCCGACTTAGGACACGAAAGGTGAAGAAGTTGTTGTGAACAGAAAGTACCCCCCGTCCTCCGCAACGTCAACCGGAAAGTCTTCGCAAGTTGGCCTCAAGACCTGGTGAACTGCCAGCCCCCGGATGGCCGGGGGCGGCGCCGCCGGGAGGAAACCAGCCGCGCGAGCGAGCGGAAACCTGACAGCATCCCGTCGTAAGACATCGTGGCGTTGCGGCCGCTCGGGTTCGGGAGGACGAAGACGGGCACCCCCTCGATCGTTTCCTTGCTCAGCCCCGGGAGGACGCGGAGAGGCGATTTTTTCGGGGTCCGCCGCGAATCCAATCGCGGCGGCGCCGGAAACAGCTCCCGGTAGATCGTGATGCCGACCAGGGCGACGACCCGGGGGCGGTGCCGCCGGACCTTCGCAAAGAGCGCGCGCCGGCCGGCGGAGTACTCCTGATGCCGCAGCTCGTCGATCCCCCGGGTCGGCCGCGGCACGAGGTTCGTGATCCCGAAGCCCCACTCGGGAAGACGACGGTCATCCTTCCAGCCGACCGGCCGCGGCACGAGACCCGAATCGTAGAGCAGCCTCCAGAACCGGTTCGAGAACCCCGCGAAGTGGTGGCCCACCGCGGCCGACCGGATCCCGGGATTGATGCCGACGAACAGGACTCGCAGATCCGGCCGGATCCGGTCGGGAAGGGGACTCAGTCGACGGGGCGTCGGCATGTCGCGTCACCGGTCCGGGAGGGCTCGTGGAGAGGCGTCAATCTCCGCGTCGCGTGAGCCGGCTCTGGCGCGCAAGGGGAGAGTCGTCCGTTTCCCGGCTTGACCGTTCTCGCGCTTGGGCGTATTTTTACACATTCTCCAATCTCTTTCACGGTGACCGAGGACCTCGAGAGGGCGGTCGCCCCGGAGGCATGGACATGTCGCGATGCTGGAGCGGCAGACCTCGGCGTCTGTGGATTCACCTTTGTCTGCTGGCGGCTGGTTCCCTTCTTGCCCTGTCATTCCCGCGGCCGGCAGAGGCCCAGAGCCTCAAGAAGACCGTCGACAGACATTTCCCCGCGTTCCAGTACTGCCCGATCGACCCGGCCCTGACTCTGTCGTTCACGGCGGCGGGACCCGAGGCGATCCTGACGTTCACGACCAACAACTTCGATTCCACCGGGTCCTGGAACGCCCAGGCCCTCGACAACATCGCGGTGGTGGAACAGTCCGTGTTCCAGGCCCACCAGGTCGTGACCCCCGGCTTCGAGGAGTGCTACATCAGTCCCGGGACGCCGAACACGCCCGGCTACGATTTCAGCGCCGCGAGCACGCCCGAAGCGTTCCTCGACCTGTTCGATGCCAACGCCGGCGCCTGGTCCCTGGGGCCGTTCGGGTTCTTCCAGAACTTCAACAGCGCGCCGCGCGATCCCGCGACCGGGACGGACACGAGCTTCGGGGCGCTCGGTCTCGGAAACACGGACGACGGGCCCGTGAGAGTCAGCGTCAGCACGCACATCACCGGGCTCCTGACCGGCCACACCTATGTCGTCACCGGCTGGTGGTACACGCAGAACCTCGAGCCTCTCGATATCACGATCGACTTCAGCATTCCCAGGGCGCTCAACCTCGCGGCTCTCGCATTCGCGCCCCGCGCCAGCGGCACCGACTTCATCAGCACGAGCGGCAGCGGGGTGCTCACGGGCTCCGGGACGTTCATCGCCCCGCTCCCCTTGACCCAGGGGGCCACGATCCAGTCGCTCGAAATGGATGCCTTCGACTTCGATATCGGCGCCACGGCGCGCATCGAGCGGATCGACACGCAGGTCTTCGGCACGGCCAATCCTCAAGTTCTGGCCTCGGTGACCTCCAGCCCCTTCGGGGACTTCCTGCCGCATTCCTTCACGACGTCGACGATCGCGAACGCGGTGGTCGATCTGACCCGCTATTTCTATTACGCCAGCATCACGATCCCGCCGGGTTCGTCGTCGCAGGTCTACCGGGTGTCGATCTCGGTCGCCGATCCCGCGACGCCCCCCTCGCCATCGACCGCCGCCGTGGCCGCGGCCGGGTTCGACCCCGAGACGACGTCAGTCGATCTGAAGGGGTTCGATTCCGGGACGATGACCAGCTCCACCAGCCCCGGCCCGGGACGCTTCGTGGCCCCCCTGCGACTGCCGCAGGGGGCGACCGTCCAGGCGGTGCGGCTGGTGGCGCGCGACGCGATCGCGACCGACGCCACGGTCCGGCTGATCCGCGTGCCGAACAACGCCTTCGGCGGCTCGGTGATGGCCAGCATCGCGACGAGCGGTTCCTCCACTTCGGTGCGGACCTTCTCCACGACCACGATCACCACACCCGCGATCGACAACGGCACGGCCTATTACTATCTCCAGCTCGAGGTGCCGACGGGGCTCCAGATCTATGGCGTGCGGGTCGAGTACGCGCCGCCGGCGAGCAGCCCGGCGACCGGCGCGGACAGTCTGGCGGCCGTGCCGTTCCTGCCGGACGACTCGTCCTTCGACCGGCGGGCGCCGCTCTCGAACGCCCTGGCCGGCCAGGCGCGCTTCAACATGTCGGTGCAATTGCAGGACGGCCGGCAAGTGCAGCGCCTGCGCATGCACGTCCGCGACAACGACGCGAACGGCGACGTCACCGTCTTCCTGTACCGCTACGACGTCACCACGGCCAGTGTGGGTCCGCAGCTCATGGCCCGGCTCCAGACCGCGGGGGCGTTGTCGACGGTGCAGGAGGTGGTCACCGACACGATCATCGGACGCAAGGTCGACAATGCCCGTTACTTCTACTTCGCCCAGTTCTACATGGGACTCGATCCGGTCCAGGCCAACGGGCTTCAAGTCGAATACGCGTCGTGTGGCGACAACGATGGCGACGGCTTCGATGGATGCGTGAACGACTGCAACGACCTGCGCGCCGCCGTCCACCCGGGCGCTGTGGAGGTCTGTGACGGCGTCCTCGACGACTGCAACAATCCCTTCTGGCCCGATACGTCCGGCACGACCGAGGGGGACGACGACTTCGACGGCTTCTCGGAGTGCCAGGGGGACTGCAACGACTCCGACAGCACGCGGTGGAGCCCGCCGGGGGAGGCGCAGAACATCGCGGTCATCCATAACGTCACGAGCGGCGCGACCACGATCCAATGGTCGGTGCCGGCCAACACCGGCGGTACGGCGGCCCCCCTCTACGACACCCTGCAGTCCTCCGTAAAATCGAACTTCAATTCTCCCAGCGGCGTATGCGCCGAGACCAACGGCGCCGATCTGTCCACCATCCTCGCCAGTCTCGCCGTCCCGGTCGGCCAGGCCCGCTACTTCTTGGTTCGGGCCGAGGGGGCCTGCGGGCAGGGGAGCCTTGGAACGACGAGCGCCGGGACGCAGATCACCGGCCGCACCTGTCCCTGATCCCGCCGGAAGACCCCTCAGCGGATGCCGGTGAGGACGAACGGAGACCAGTAGAACGGCGACACCCAGTCGGAGCGCGCCCGGACGGCGCGCTTCGCGTCCCTGAGCGCCACGGCGAAGGAGACCGTGCGGCCCTCCCGTTCGGCGGCGGCGATCCGGTCGAACAGGTCTCCGATCAGGACGGCGGTCGAGGCATCGTCCACCGACCACTGGCTGGCGATGACCCGTCGCGCGCCGGCGGCGAGAAAACCGCGCGACAGGGCGAACACCCCTTCCCCCTCGATCTGAAGACCGGCGTGGCTGCCGCAGGCCGACAGGACCGCCAGCTCGCACGACACATCGAGGCCGTAGATCTCGAACAGCTGCAGGTAGCCGTCATCCTCCGTCCGTCCGGTCTCCGTCTGAGGAGGTGTCAGCGCCAGCGCGGCGAACAGCTCCCCGCGCTCCTGATCGACGAGGCCGTGCATGGCCAGGTGGATGTACCGGTTCCCCGGGAGCGCGGCGCGCACCCGCGGCTCGTCCGCCTCGCTCCCCTGCAGCACCGTGATGCCGGGCCCGGGAGGCGCCGCGACGTCCGCATCGCCGTGGCGCCCGCGGGAGGAGAAAGCATCCACGATGGCGCGGCTCTCGCGCGCCGTCCCCGGCAGACGCGCCAAAGGCGACCCGCCGCGCTCGAACTTGCCGCGCAGAATCGCGGCGCCGTCGGCCGCGTCGTACCGAGGGTCGGAGACGCTCAGGATCTTCCCGGCGACGACGCTGCTGCGCGCGGCCAGGCGTTGCAGCAGGGAGGCCGAGGCCGCGTAGCGGATCGGCGGTCCGTCGTCGAGCCAGTAGTGCGCCGAAGCCGGCGACCGGCCCTTCTTCGTGACCAGCGCCTCGAACGGCAGCCGGAGCAGAGGGCCGTCCGGCAGGATGACGATCTCCGACGCCGTATTCACGCTCGCCCAGACCCGGCGAGGGACCAGGACGTGGAAGAGGGCCAGAAGTCTCGCGGGCAGCGGATGACCGGCCGCGTCCCGCTCTGCTTCCTCCAGGAGATCTCCCGTGGCCGGCGGACGCGCCAGGGCCGGGAGGAGGCCGCCGGTCGCGGACGAGGAGCCGCCCGCGGCGCGCGCACCCTGTGTACCGTCGAGGACCCGTCCCAGGTCGCGGGCCCGGACAGGGCCGGCCGGGATCCCGAGAATCGTCGCGGATGCGCGGTCGACCTCCAGCCGTTGGAAGAAGGGGGCCCCGGGGGGCGGAGGAAGGACGAGAAGACCGCTCTCCTCCTCCCCGATGACGTACATGAAGAGCGCCCCGCCAGGGGGGACGATCTCGCGCCGCGCCGCGTCGAGAGAGATCGGCGGCCCGCCGGTCGTGTCGCGCCAGAGTGGACTGGCGTTCTTGATCTCATCGTAGATCATCGCGTAGGAGCGAGAGGCGTCGCCGAGATCCTTGTCCAGACCGGCCACACGGCGGCCGCGCTCCTCGGACGCCAGATCGCTGCGCGAGCGCGCGAACGTGACTCTCTCCTGAAGTTCGGCCAGGCGCGAGGCGGCCGCGCGCTCCCGCCCGGCCAGGGAGGTGTGGGCCGGTTCCGGGATCGCCGCCAGGAGATCGACGCGAGCCAGCTGCAGCTGATCGAGAAGCGCGCGGCTGCGGGCGCGTTCGGCGTACTCGAAGGCGGCCGCCGTCCGCCCGTCCTCGAGGAGCCACAGGACGAGCCGGTCGAAGAGCGCAACGTGCCTTGCGAGGAAGGTGGCGCGCGCCTCCTCCCCTCCGCCGGCGTGCGGCCGAATCGCCTCGACGAGGACGACCGCCCGGCGCTGATCGTCGATCGCGCGGGCCCGCTCGCCGGCGCGCCGGCGCAGTCCGGCCCGGAGGGCGAGTGCGTCCGCCCGGGCCTCGGGGTAGGCGCTCGTCCCCTCCAGAATCCCGACGGCCTCCTCGATGCTCGCGAGCGCGTCGTCGTACCGGCCCCCCGCCTCGAGCGTGCGCGCCAGCTCGATGAGGGTCAGGGCGACGTCGGGGTGGCGATCGCCGTACACGTCGCGCCTGACGGCGAGGGCCGCCCGTTCGTCCTGCTCGGCCTCCTCGAGGGCCCCGCGGGAGCGCAGGACCGCTCCGAGATCGTGCAGCGACTGGGCGACCCTGAAATGCCGCTCGCCGAGAGTGCGGCGCAGGAGGGCGAGCCCCTCGCGACAGGGCGGCTCGGCGGCCTCGGGCCGCCCCTCCTCCCGGTACAGGACCGCCTGCTGGTTGAGGAACCAGGCCAGGTCGGGATTCTCCGCACCCAGCGCCGGGCGCGCGATCGCGAGCGCCTTCGCATACAGCGGCTCGGCGTCCTGGAACCGGCCGCGCAGCCGCTCCAGCTCGGCGAGGTTCAGCCAGGCCAGGGACAAATCCCGCGCGTCCGGAGAGGGGGCCTGGGTGCGCAGCGTCAGTGAGCGGCGCAGGAGGGTCTCCGCCTCGTCGTAGCGCCCTTCATCTTTATACAGGCCGGCCAGGTTGTTGGCGAGACGGGCCTGCTGGGGACGGCTGTCGTCCCCCTCCGCCTCGGCGATGCGGATCGCTTCGAGGAAGCGATCCGCCGCCTCCCCGAACCGGTCCTGCGAGCGGTACAGCTCGGCGAGGGTGTTCAGGCTGTCGGCGACCTGGCCGGGCTCGGCGGTCGGATTGACGCGGAAGACCGCGATCGCCGCGACCAGGAGCGGCTCCGCCTCCGCGTACCGGCCTTCCTTGAAGAGGATCGCGCCGAGACCGTAGCGCGCCTCGGCTATCGATGTGTCTGTTGCGGAGAGATGCTGGAGCCTTATGGCGAGGCAGCGGCGCTCTTCTCCCTCGGCGTCGTCGAACCGTCCCTGATCGTAGTGCACCGTGGAGAGCAGGTCGAGGCTCCCCGCCACGTCGAGGTGGTCCTCGCCCAGCGCACGCAGGCGGAGGTCGAGCGACTCGCGCAGCAGGACTTCGCCTGCGGCCGCGATCTCGGCGGTTCCGCCGGCGCCTTGAATCAGGCGGATGGCCAGGCTCTCCAGCGAGGTCGCGAGCCCGGCAGGAGTGGTCGCGAGACGCGTACGGACCGAATCGGCCGCGGCGCCCGCGAGGGAGAGCGCTCCCGGGATGTCCCCATTCTTGAGCGCCTCGTCGAGTCCCGCGAGGGGATCGACGGATGCCGCGCCGCCTGCCGTGGCCAGGGCCAGGAGAGCGGCCATGACGCGGATCTTGGACCGGATCATTGGGCGCTATTATAGGAGCAACATGAACACCGGTCCGTCCGACCCCCCTCCCGAAGACGACACCGTCCCGGACACGGGCGACGAGGTCACGCGCACGCTCTCGGGGGAGGGGGCGACCGCGGGATCCGTCCCCCTCGAAGGAGAGATCGTCGGCCACTTCAGGATCGAGCGCGGCATCGGCGCCGGCGGGTCGGGCACCGTCTTCGTCGCCGAGGACCTCGACATCCCGGGGCGGCGCGTGGCGCTCAAGCTCATCCGGCCGGCGGGCATAACCCCCGACCTCGAGGCGCTGCGCCGCGAGGCCGTAGCGCTCGCGGCTCTGCGTCACCCCCACATCCTCGTCGTGCACGAGATCGGAAGCTCGCGCCACGGCCCCTTCCTCGTCACCGAGCTCATGACCGGCGGGTCGCTCGCCCGGCGCCTGGCGCGCGGACCGCTGCCGCTCGGCGACGGGCTGCGCATCGGACGCGTCGTCGCGGACGCTCTGCGCGCGGCGCACGAGCACCATCTCCTGCACCGCGACATCAAGCCGGCCAACATCCTGGTTCAGGAGGACGGCACGGCGAAGGTCGGGGATTTCGGGCTGGTGTGGCGCAGCGCTGTTCCCGCGGGCGACCCGACGACCGCATCGACCGCGAGCGATCTCAATCGTGGCCTGCCGACCTCCGCGGGGACGCCCCTCTACCTGGCGCCCGAGGCGATCGAAGGGAGCATCCCCTCGGCCGCGGCCGACCAGTTCGCGTTCGGAGTGACGCTGCACGAGCTGTTGACGGGCCGGCGTCCGTTCGAGGGGCGGCACTGGGCCAGTCTGGTGCTCGCTGGGCATCCGGTCGTGGCGTCGAGCTTGCCTTCAGACCTGCGTCGGATCATCAGGCGCTGCCTGGCGCGAAGCGCTTCGGATCGGTTCCCGGACATGCGGGCGGTCGTGGCGGCTCTCGACGCGGCGACCGAGCGGCGCGACCCGCGCCGCCGGCGATTCGTCCTGCTCCTGGGCGCGACGGCGGTCGTGGCGGTGGCCGCCGTTCTTCTCTGGGCAGGGATGCGACAGGTCAACCTCGCGCGCGCCCGCGCCCTCAACGAGCAGGGACGCGCCGCCCTCGAGCGCGGCGACCGTGATGCCGCGCGCAAGGCGTTTCTGGCGGCCCATGGCGCCGACCCCGGCTATCTGCCGGCCTGCGCCAACCTGGGCTCGCTGGCCGCCCTCGAGAGCAACCCGACCTGGGCGGTCACGCTCCTCGACGATTGCGCCGCGACGTTCCCCGCGTCCGACGTGACGCACTACAACCTCGGCACTGCGCTCAGGCTGATCGGCGACCGGCCGCGAGCCGAGAAGGAGCTGCGCGCGGCCCTCACGCTCGCGGGGAAGGGCGCGGTCCACCCTCTGGCGCTCAACGAGCTCGCCCTGCTCCTGATCGAATCGCGGCGTCCGGCCGAGGCGGTGCGTCTCCTCGAAGGGGCCGGGTCGATCCCGCACGATACGGTCGAAGGGGCGATCCTTCTGAAGACGTTCGGGCTGGCCTGGCTCGGCTCGGAGCGTGCCGGTGATGCCGCCGTGACGCTCCGTCGGGCCCTCGACGGTCCGCTTCCGGAGGCTCAGCGCGGCGCGGCGCTGGCGGCGCTCGGCCGGGCCCGCGAGCTCTCGGGCGACTCTTCAGGCGCCCTCGAGTCCTACAGCCAGGCTCTCCTGGCCGGGACCGACGGCGCCACCGAGGAGACAGTCCGCGCCGGCCTGTCGCGCCTGCAGCCGGGGACGGGGACCTCATCTCCCCACGGAGTCTCAGCAAAGCCCGCACCGACCCCCCGATGATGCGCCGGGGGCCGGCGCGGTGGTACTCTAAGGAGAACTTGGAGGCGTGCCCATGACCGGCCCCTCGCTCCGACCCGTCGTCCGAGTCTTCCGGTGGCTGATCCTCATGGCCGCGCTCTGCCTGCGGATCACGACGCTCGGCGCCGAGCCCTCCTCGCCGCCGCAGCCCGCGCCGGCGGCGGGGGTGCTGGCCACCGTGCGCGGCGACGTCGCGATCGATCGTCCGGGCGGCGCACGGCCGATCGCGGGGACGATCGGCATGCGGCTGATGCCGGGAGACGGGCTGCGTGTCGGCCCCGGTTCGTCGGCCACGGTCTACCTCGCGGGAGGCAGCATCGTCCGCGTGCCGGCCGGCGGCCGGATCGAGATTCCACAGGCACCCGGGAGGACGGGAGGTGCTCTGGCCGGCGTCGAGGGAGCGGGCCGGGGGCCGGCGGCCGCGTCGTCGATGTCGTCGCGTTCGGTCGAAGTCCTCGAGCAGGGCCTCTGGATTCTCAACGATCCCGAGGGGAGCGTCCTCCTCAGCGCCATGCGGGGGGAGGACGACGCCTGGGACGATGCCGGTGGCAGCGGACCCCTGCCGCTCTCGCCGCGCTTCGAGACCGTCCTCGAGCCGCGCCCCCGCTTCGTGTGGAGCACCGCCGCAGGCCCTGTGCGTATCGCCCTCGCGCGGGGCAAGGACGTGCTCTGGCGCAGCCCGGCCGCGGCGACCACCTCCCTGAGTCTCCCCGAGGACGGACCGAAACTGCGAGCCGGAGAGGCGTACCGCTGGTGGCTCGAGTCCGGCGATGCCGGTGTCCCGCTCGGCGAAGCCGTCCCGTTCCGTCTGGCCACCAGGGAGGTCCAGACCGACGCCGCCCGGTTCGAGAGCGAAGTCGGCGCCCTGGAGCGCGGCGACGACGGCACGGCGCTCGCCGGTCTGCTGCGCTGCGGCTACTACGTCAAGATCGGCGCCTGGAGCAGGGTCCTCACCGCGGCGTCGAGTCTCGGTCGGCGCGACGCGCCGTCTCCGGTCGCGCCCCGGGCCCTCGACGGCTGCCGTCGGCAGATGCGGCTCACGCAGGAGGGGATCGATCGTCTCGTGGCGCTCGGTGCCGGGCAGGCCGATCCAAAATGACCGCCTACACCCGGGCCTGCGACGAGACCTCCTCGGCCCGCTCCTGCTGCTGCAGCCGCCACATCCGCGCGTAGTGCCGGCCGGCGGCGAGGAGCTCGTCGTGCGTGCCGCGCTCGACGATCCGGCCGCCGTCCATCACGAGAATCTGGTCGGCCCCCATCACGGTGGACAGGCGGTGCGCGATCACGAGCGTCGTGCGGCCGACCTGGATCCGGTCGAGCTCGGCCTGGATCGCCTTCTCCGACTGCGAGTCGAGCGCCGAGGTCGCCTCGTCGAAGATGAGAATCGCGGGGTTCTTCAGAAGGGCCCGGGCGATCGCGACGCGCTGCTTCTCCCCCCCCGACAGCTTCAGCCCCCGCTCGCCGACCTGGGTCTCGTAGCCGTCCGGTAGCGTCACGATGAAGTCATGGATGTGGGCGGCGCGCGCGGCCGCCTCGACCTCCTCGCGGCCGGCCTCGGGACGGCCGTAGTGGATGTTGTAGAGGATCGTGTCGTTGAACAGCACGGTATCCTGAGGCACGATCCCGATGGCGGCGCGCAGCGTCTTCTGCGTGACGTCGCGCAGGTCGCGGCCGTCGACGCGGATGTGGCCGTCGTCGACATCGTAGAAGCGGTACATCAGTCGCGCCAGAGTCGACTTGCCCGAGCCGGAGTGCCCGACCACGGCGACCGTCCCCCCGGGCGGGATCTCGAAATCGACGCCGTGCAGGATCTCGCGCCGCGCGTCGTAGCCGAAACGGACCCCCTCGAAGGTGACGTGCGGACGGTGCGTGACGAGGGGAACGGCGCCGGGACGGTCCTGCACGTCGGCGGGCTGGTCGAGCAGCCCGAACAGCCGCTCCATGTTGGTGAGCGACTGCTTGACCTCGCGATACATCATGCCGAGGAAGAACAGCGGGGACGACAGCTGCAGCAGGTAGGCGTTGACCAGCACGAGGTCGCCGACCGTCAGCCGCCCGCCGACGACACCGGCGGCCGCGCGCCACATCATCGCGGTCACGCCGATCGCCACGATCACCGTCTGGCCAGAATTGAGCAGCGCCAGCGTCTTCTGTGCCAGGACGTTGGCATCCTCCAGGCGCCGCAGACTCTCGTCGTAGCGGGCGGTCTCGTGCGCCTCGTTGTTGAAGTACTTGACGGTCTCGTAGTTGAGCAGCGAGTCGACCGCCCGCTCGTTGGCGCGCGTGTCCGCCTCGACCGCGGCTCTGTAATACGACGTGCGCCACTCGGTCACGAGGAAGGACCACGCCGCATACGCCGCGAGCGTCACCAGGATGATCAGCGCGAACCCCCAGTCGTACTTCCACACCAGGAGGAGCGTGACCAGGATGACCTCCACGGCGGTCGGCACGATGGTGTAGAGCGTCCAGTCGAGGAGATCGGAGACGGCCGTGCTGCCGCGCTCGACGTCGCGCGACACACCGCCCGTGCGGCGGTCAAGATGAAACTTCAGGCTCAGATCGTGCAGGTGGCGGAAGACCTTCACGGTGATCTGACGCGAGGTCCTCGCCATCACGCGCGCGAACACGACCTGGCGCAGCTCGGTGAACAGCGTGACGCCGATCCGTGACGCCCCGTACGCCAGGAGCAGGGCGACCGGGAGCACCAGGAGACTCCGCTCGAGGTTGAGCCGGTCCACGATCTGCTTCAGCGCCAGCGGCACGAGGAGGGTGGCGACCTTGGAGACCAGGATCAGTCCGAGCGACAGGACGATCCGCCCGAGATAGGGACGCAGGTAGGGTAGAAGCGCGCCGATCACGGCAAAATCGCCGTCCCCGCCGCGGGCGGAGCGCAGAGGAGCGGAGCCGTCGGGCTCCTGGGGCGCTGGTGTAGTCATGGTCCTGCCTATTATTCACCGGCACCCGGTCGGCGTTCCAGTGCGGACTGGCAGCCGCCTCCTCCCGCCTGGCGCCGGGCCTCCGCCGGCGCAGGTCGATCCCCGCCGCATGGCCCCGAAGTCACCCCGAATCCGTGATTGAGGGAAGGAGGACGAAAATCATGAGTTCCAGCCGATGGGACGCGACCTCGACGGTCGCGGCCGTGATCCTGGCGTGTGGTCTGCACTCCCGACAACGATGGACCGCGACCCTCGATCCGAGGCGGGCCCAGGTCGGAAACACGGCGGGTGCCATCGATGCCCTGCAGAATCGGACCGCGGACGTGAACCGCGATGGCAGGCCCGACCTGGTCGTCACTTACTCTGTAGCCGCTGCCCGGCGGGTGCAGTCGGTCTCCGGCCCCAGGAGCACGCTGGCGTTCCGTTACGGTGCGCGCGACGGCACCGCCTGGCTCGTGTCCGACATTTCAAGACTCGGCAGTCCGTACGTTTCGGGGGGTTGAGTGGCAGAGACGTTCACCGGCCGCCCGGCGCAGCAGGAGAACGCCGGGCGGCCGGCAGAGAGTGGCGCGCTAATTTCCGCGCGTGTACCAGGTGCCGCCCGGACCGGTGTAGCTGGCCCCTTCACCCCAGACGACGTAGTTCCTGCCGTTCGAATCGACATCGATCTCGCCGTAGTCGCCGTACGGGAACGCGTAGCCGTTGACGCTCTTGTACGGCGCACCCGAGGTCAGGTCGGAGAGGCGAACGTCGGCGGTCCAGGACGTGCCACCATTCGTCGTGCGCTTGTACCAGGTGTTCCACCCGCTATGGCTGAAGATACGGTCGTCCTGCCAGACCACGCGGAAATCACCGGCCGTGGTCGGGTGCGCGGCCGCCATCGGGAAGCCGTTGTTCACGGCGGCGGAGGCGACCGAAAGCTTCGTGCGCGCCGACCACGTCGCGCCGCCGTCGGTCGAGGTCTTGAAGTAGATCTGCTCCGGCACGTCCGGAGTGTCATTAGAGTTGTAGACGACCATGAGCTTTCCGGCGCTGTCGATCGCGAGCGCCGCCTGCGTCCCCAGGAATCCCTGATTGCAGCCCGCGGCCCAGGTACAGAGGGGGACTTCACGCGACGTGTCGATATGAACGTCCGACCACGACACGCCGCCATTCGTCGTCTTCAGGACCTCGACGTTGGAATCGCCGTTGTAATTGTTTCCGCTGGAGTAATTGCTGGTCGCGAACCAGGCGACCATGGGGTTCGACGGCGAGACTACGGCGCCTGAATGGAACCAGTAGCGCGTGTCGCTGTTCGTCTTCACCGGGGCCGAGAACGAGGCGCCGAAATCGTGCGACGAAACGATGTAGCTGTCGCTGGAATTGAACCCGAGATAGACGTGCTGGCCGTCCCGGGAGATGCCGAGCCACGGCTTGTCGTTCCACTGCGGCTTCTTCCCGTTGCCCGACCACGAGATACCCGTGGACCAGGTGACGCCACGGTCCATCGATCTCACGAAGGTGGAGCCGGGTGTGAACGCGTCGAGCCACACCGCGTAGACCCAGCCGGTCGAGGCGACGACGATCTGCGGGTCGTATTGCGCCTTGCCTGAGGTCGACAGGAACTGCTCCACCCAGGTGGCGCCGCCGTCCGTGGATCGCCGCAGGACGATTGCGGGCAACTTGCAGTTGCCGCACGGCTTCGGTCCCGTATAGCGCGTCGTCAGCTGGTACACGTAGTTCGGATTGACCGGGTCGACCGCGTTCGCCGGCTCCCAGTCGTCCTGGCCGCTCATGACCCGCTCCGCGTCCCATCCGCCCGGAGGAGCCGGGGGCGCCTGCACCACCATCGTCTCAGCGATAAACGATTTCCCGGTCCCGATCTTCTTCCCCTTCTCGTCTCCCGTCTGACCGCTCTTCGTCAGCTCAGGACTGGCCGCAAAGCATCCGGCGACCGTCAGCGCGAGCAGGAGCGCCGGCAGGTGCTTCCAGACTTGCCACTCAGGGCATCGCTTCCAGCTCGATCCCATGTCTCCCCCCACTGAATTACTGCTGGTTTTCTTGAAATGCTCTCTGCCGACGTATCGCTGCGTCATTCAAGGGAAAACGATGGGAGGCGCACGGATAGGCAGAGGTCGCCTGTCGGGCGCGACGCGGGACCGGGGTCCACTCCCCATCGTGTTTCTGCCTATGAAACGGAATCAGTCGGAGTCCTGAGCGGGCGGACTATACCACGTGCGACGGGCTCTTTTCGCCGCCGGCTTCAGAAATGAGGGGACCCTACTGCAGCGCGTACAGATTGCCGTCCATGCTCCCGACGTAGAGCACGCCCCGGTCCACCACCGGCGAGGACAGGATCGCACCGACGGATATGAAGCGGTAGAAATCGATGTACATGTCCTCGAAGTCGCCGAACACCGGCGTAAAGGCCTGCCGGTTCAGCCCACCGTCGGCGTCGAGCACCTTGAGCGGGTCTTTCCTGGACGCCTCGGTCTGGAACGTCCATGCGAGCTTGCCGGTTTTCGTGTCGATGGCGTAGAGCCTGCCGTTGTGAGCCCCCACGTAGGCGAGTCCTCCGGCCAGCGCCGCGGAGGAGAAAACGTAGGCCCTCGCATCGAAGTTGAATCGCAGCCGTCCCGTCTTCGCGTCCAGCGCCATGAAGCGGGAGCTGTCGGATGTTCCCACGAACACCATTCCGTCGCGCACGGCAGGCGTTCCGACCACCCACGACTTGCTCGTCGGGTAGTCCCACCTCTTGCGTCCGGTGGCGGCGTCGACCGCATAGACGTGTGCGTCCCGGCATCCCACGTACACCGTGCCGTCCACGACCGCCGGAGATGACTGGAAGCCGACCTGGTTGTGAATGACGGGGTCCTCGCCCGTCTTGAACGACCACTTCTCCTGCCCGGTGTCCGCATCGAGGGCGTAGAGATGACTGTCCCAGCCGCCGATGAAGACGGTGTTGTTGTCGACGGCCGGGGAGGAGTGCACGACGTCCCTCGTCGGAAATTTCCAGTCGAGCACGCCGGTTTCGGCATCGACCGCGTAGACGTTTCCATCGCCGCTGCCGAAGAACACCTTGCCGCGGGCAACGGCCGGCGACGACGTGAAGACATCCCAGGCGTCGGGGATGGTCTGGGCCGCGGACAGATATCCGTGAAGATTCTTCGCTTCGAACTTTCTCTCGAACTCCGTGGCGAGGGTCCATTTCACCGCACCGGTCGCGCCGTCCAGCGCGACCAGGGCGCCAGCCGATGATGCGAAATAGAGGGTCCCCCCGGCCAGGGCCGGCGAGGAAGCGATTCCCATCCTGGACTTGAAATTCCACCTCTCCTTGCCGGTCTCCTGGTCGACGGCATAGAGATGCCCGTCGAGGCTGGCGATGTAGATGACACCGTCGGCGATGGCGGCGGACGTCACGATCGGTCCGCCGGCCTTGAAGGTCCACTTCAGGACACCCGGTCCGTCCGGGCCGGAGGTCGCGTACACCCCCGTTCGCGCGTTGTTGCCGTGAAAGGTGGTCTGGGCCGACGAAGGGAACGCGGCCGCCGCCAGGATCACGATCACTGCGAATCGTTTCATCAGGAGTCCTCCGGATCTCCGCCATTGCGGATCTCTGGAGTGTACGCAGGCAGAATCCAGAAGTTGCGCGTCCGAAGGTAAAAAAAACGTATCAATTGTCAAACTCACCGCTTCAGATCGGCCGGCCAGTTGACGACCAGTGTTATGGCCGTGCCCGGCTCCCCGGGCTCGAACGGGACGATGAACCGTTGACCGTCGGGCGTGACATCGAAGCGGCCGAACACGCCGTACGAAAAGGTCTCGAAGAGCGGATGGGCGGTGCCGACCTCGACGAGGTTGACCGCGGGCTTCACGTCGACGGCCATCACTTCGTTGTCCGGAGAGAAGTAGAAGATCTCCCGGCCGTCGCGCCGCCAGCGTGGCGAATACCCCGCCCCTGACGAGACGAGCCACTTTCCCCCGGGCCCGGGGAAGGGCGCGATGTAGACCTTGTACTCGCCCGACTCGGTCGAGCAGTACGCCACCCATTTGCCGTCGGGGGAGAAGGTCGCGTCGCGCAGGCTCACCGGAATCTTCAGGAACGGGTGAGGCTTGCGGTCACCCGTCAGCGGGAGCACCCAGATCGACCAGCCCCCCTGCGATCCTTCGTGATACATGAGGGTCTTTCCATCCGGGGACCAGTCGGACGGAAACCTGTAGCGATCGATTCCCTCGAGGAGGACTTCGGCCTCGCTCGAGCCGTCCGAGACCTTCTGACTGAGAAAGTACTTTCCGTCGTGATAGGAGGTATAGGCGATCCGTTTACCATCGGGCGACCACACGGGAAAGATATTCCCCTGTGCGGAGGACGAGCCGAAGGTCTGCGGTGTCTTCACGCCGCGCACAATGTCGTAGGTCCAGATGTCATATCCTCCGGAATCGAGGTAGAAGAGCACCCGCTTCCCGTCCGGGGAGATGCGCGGGCTGGCGTAGGCGCCGTTTCCCGGCACCGTTCCGACCTGCTTCCCGCTCCGGTCGTACCACACGAGCTGACGTTCCGCGCCGGCCCTGCCTTCCACATAAGCGAGCCGCCCGTTCTCGGAGGCCGAAAACAGCCCCCTGGAGAAGATCTCGGCCTCCTGGACCGGGTCCGCCACGGGCACCGCGTCCCCCGCGAGCTCCAGGCGCGTGAGATCCAGCGGCTGGGCCATCAGGGTGTTCTGTCGCAGGAAGAGAATGTGTCCCGAGGCGTAGATGGCGCCGGCGTGGGTGCGCATCAGGCCGCGCGTCTCGTGCGAGTCGAGCGAGCCCAGCAGGATCGTGTTGGTGGGGTTCTCCGTGGAGGTGAAGACACTTCCCGCCAGAAAGAGGAAATGTCGGCCGTCCGGCAGGAAATACGGCCAGCGGTGCGAGATCTCGTTCTTCGACAACTCGAGCGTCGTGACCGGAACGGACACCCCGCCTGAGGTAGAGACGCGGTGGATGGGGGAGTTGACGCTTGGAGCGAAGAGAATGATGCCGTCGCGATTCCAGGTGCCCCCGCGCCCGTCGGCGGCATCGCAAAGCGCCAGGGCGGGACCGCCCGAGGGTTCGATGGTCTTGAGCTTGCCTCCGGCGAAGAAGCCCACGAATCGCCCGTCCGGCGACCAGAACGGATACTTGGCGCCGCTCGTGCCCGCGAGGGGCTGCGCGCGCAGCGACTCGATCGGGCGGATCCACAGGACGGATTTCCTGTCGGGCGTCGAGGCCACGTAGGCGAGGGTGCGGCCGTCGGGGGACAGACTGAGGCCCGAGGCGTCCGAGAGGAGCAGGTTCGAGCCCGTCATCGGCTTGATGTAGCCGCGGATGACGTTCTCCTCGACTGGCGTCCGCCTCGCTTCCCGGACCCCGAGGACCAGAAGCGCCGCGACCGTCACGGCCAGGGCGGCGAAGAACCACCGCTCCCGTGCCTTCCGGCGACCGGCCCGCGGCGCGAGGGCGTCCGCCCGCGTGCCGCTCTGGGCGATCCAGGTCAGGAGGTGCGCCAGATCCCGGACCGTCTGCCATCGTCTCTCCGGCTCCTTGGCCAGGCAGGTTCGTATGGCGTAATCCAACACCTGCGGCGTCATCGGCTTCGCTTCGCTGATCGAAGCGGGCTCCTTCTCCAGGACCGCAGAGGCCACGCTCAGCTGGCTCTTTCCCTCGAAGGCGCGCCTGCCGGTCAGCATCTCGTAGAGCACCGCGCCCAGCGAGAAGATGTCGCTCCGCGCGTCGACGTCCTTTCCTTCGACCTGCTCGGGCGACATGTACTGGAACGTTCCCACCCAGGACCCTTCGGCTGTCAGCGACCGGGACATGGTCTGCAGCCTGGAGCCCCCCGAGTCGGCGGCGACGGACGGCTTCGCCAGGCCGAAGTCCAGCAGCTTGGCTCCCGCCTTCGTCAGCATGATGTTTCCGGGCTTGAGATCGCGATGCACGACGCCGCTGCGATGCGCCGCTTCCAGCCCCTCGCACAGCTCGAGTGCGCACTTCAGGAATTGATCCAGCGGCAGCGGTCCCTTGCCCAGCCGATCGGCCAGCGTCTCCCCCTCCAGGTACTCCATGACGAGAAAGCGCAGTCCGTCCTGCGAGCCGACATCGTAAAGGTGGCAGATGTTCGGGTGGCTCAGGGCGGAGATGGCCCGCGCCTCCCGCTCGAACCTCTCCCCGGCCATCGGTTTGTCCGACAAGTGGGCCGGTAGGATCTTGATCGCGACGGTCCTGTCCAGCCGGGTGTCGCGGGCGCGATACACCTCTCCCATCCCCCCGGCGCCGAGCGGCGCGAGGATTTCGTACGGCCCCAGACGGGAGCCAGATGACAGCGTCACGCTCCGGCTCCTTTCGGCGAGAAGGCGTGGGGGACCCTGGTCCGGGAGTGATCCTACCTCAAGGGGATGCCGCGGGCGCGCGGGTCGGCGGACCGTGGGTGGTCTACAATCATCCGGTCCTCGAGACTGACGATGAGCATCTTTCACCCGACCCCAGGCAGCCGCCGGCTCGGCCTGTACGCCCTGCTCGTCCTCATGGGCGTGACGGTCGCCTTATGGCTGTGGACCCGCGAGCCGGCCGGCGGTCCGTCGCCGGCAACCACGGCCCGCGGGACCGCGGCCCCGGCGCCTCTCGTCGATCAGTCGCCGCTCAAGACCGCCCAGACGCTGTTGGCCTTCGCCGCGAACCCGGAGGAGCAGCGGCTGGCGCAGGAAGCGGTCCGCCTCGCCGATCACGAGGTCGACCTGGCCTTCGCCGAGGCCCTGCGGCGGGCCGCGGAGCACCAGCCGATCGCGGACCCCCGCACGCGGGACATCCAGGCCCGTATCGACAGGACAGAGCAGCGGCTGAAGGACGACGAAGTCCGGGTCGCGCGTCTCACCGTCGAGGCGGGGAGAGTCGCGGACTCCCGCAAGCAGGCGCTCGAGGCCGACCTCGAGCTGGCCCGGGCGCAGGTCGAGCTCGATCGGGACGCCCTGGACGACGCCGGTCAGGACCTCATCCGCGCGGGGGGCGACCCGCAGGCCCAGATCCGGCGGCTGGTCCAGGAGCACGAGGCCGCCTCGCACGACGAGAGCGGTCATCCCGCGTCGGCCGGACCTGCCTCCGCCGGTGCTTCATCCCCCTCGTCCGGCGCCGCCGGACCGGGACCGGCGGCCGGGGGCCTAGTCGGCGAGCGCGGTCTCGTCGGCCTGTGCAGGCAGTGGCTCGCGCTGGGTCGGGTCCGGGCGGTCCTGAGACAGGCCGGACGGGACGCCGGAGCGTCCGCCGCACAGTTGTCCGCCTCCCACGAGTCGCTCGAAACACAGGTCGAGAAGCGAGACGATGACGCGGCCGACCTGTCGCCCGCGGGGACGGCCGCCGCCTCTCCATCGACCCTGCTCTCGACGACGAAGCGTCTCGCCTCCGACCGGAGGTCTCTTGCCGACTTCGACAAGCGGATCGGCGATCAGAAGGAGCTGGCTTCGATCTACGCTCGCTGGAGCGCCGCCGTTGTGAGCCGCCAGCGCGCGGTGACCCACTCCGTCCTGCTCGGTGTTCTCGTGATTCTGACGATCGGCCTCGTCGGTCTGCTCCTCGACACGTGGCTCGAGCGCGTGGTGCGCAAGGTCACGCTCGAGAGGAGACGCGTGGAGCAGCTTCGCACGCTGGCGCGGGTCGTCGTGCGCGTCGTCGGAGTGGTGCTCCTCCTCCTGGTCGTCGTGGGCCCGCCCGGCCAGGTCGCGACCTTCCTCGGCCTGGCCGGGGCGGGGCTCACGGTCGCCCTGAAGGATTTCATCGTCGGCTTCTTCGGCTGGTTCATTCTGATGGGGAAGAACGGCATCCGGCTCGGAGACTGGGTGGAGATCAACGGCGTCAGCGGGGAAGTCGTGGAGCTGGGACCGCTGCACACGGTCCTTCTCGAGACGGGCAACTGGGCCGAAACGGGACACCCGACCGGCCGCCGCGTGACGCTCGTCAACAGCTTCGCCATCGAGGGGCACTACTTCAATTTCTCGACCTCGGGCCAGTGGCTCTGGGACGAGCTGCAGGTGCATCTGCCGCCGGACCAGGACGCCTACCCGCTGGTGGAGGCCATCTCGGCGATCGTCGCGAAGGAAACGCAGGGCGACGTCCGGCTCGCCGAGGAGGAGTGGCAGCGCGTGGCCCAGTCGAAGGAGCTGAAGGGATTCTCGGCCGGACCCGCGGTCAGCATCCGCCCGGCCCGGAATGGCGTCGACGTGGTCGTGCGCTACATGACCCGGGCGAACGAGCGTCACCAGGTGCGCTCGCGCGTCTATCAGGCCGTGTTCGATCGACTGGGACACCGGAGCATTCCGCCCTCGCCGCCGCTGGGAGCGCCGCAAGCGGCGCGCGCCGCGGACTAGACCGGGGCGGCCGGCGGAATCGATCGAGCGCACGCGCGGTGCCAACCCGCGCAGGATCCAGGCGGGCGTCGGCCACGCCACCAGCCATTCCAGCATTCCGCTGAAGACCTCTCACTGCGCCGGAGTCTGACGCTGCGTTGATCCGACAGGGACCCTGACGAATCCCACGGCCGTCGATCGGTTCCCCGAGGCGTCCTCGGCGGTGTAGGTGAGCGTGTACACCCGACCCGGACCGTCATCCGAGCGCTCCGCCCGCAGGAAGACGCTCGCGTCGGCCGTGCCGATGGCCGCGCCCTGGATGTCGCCCGTGGTGTTTCCATCGGCGCCGCCCGGAGCATCGTCGGGCTCGCTGCTGGTGACTGAGGAGAGCGTGACCCGGGGCGCCGGGTCGCACGCGTCCAGTACGGTCCACTGCACCTGCACCGGGACCAGGCGATGGTTGGGGGGCCAGAGGACCGCAGGCGTGATGCGGATCGAGATCTGCGGCGGCGTCGTGTCGTGCAGGACCGTGTCGCCGCTGCATTCCGTCCCCGTGCCGTCGGCCCGACAGACCTTCGTGCCGACGATTTGGTGGCACGCGTCCACCTCGGCCGTGCAGGCCTGACCGACATCGAACCCCTCGTCGATATGGCCGTCACAGTTGTCGTCGCGGCCGTTGCAGGTCTCCGCGGCCCCCGGATGAACCGCCGGGTTGGCGTCGTCGCAGTCCCCCGCACATACGCTGTAGCCGTCGCCGTCCGCGTCGGCCGGCGTGCCCGGGTCGTAGCGTCCGCCCGTCGCCAGCGGTCCGCCGGTGATGGTGTCCCCCCCGAAGACGATCATCCGGTTGCCGGTCCAGACGGCTGTGTGGTCGGCGCGGCGGCTCGGTGAGCCCACCAGCGACGTGGGGCTCCAGGCGTCAGTGACGGGGTCGTAGCGCCCGCCGGTGCCGAACAGCTGGCAGCCCATGTCGTAGGGGCAGTCCCATCCGCCCCACACGATCATCTCGCTCCCCGTCCAGACGGAGGTCGGGTACGCTCGTCCAGCGGGCGCCCCCAGGGTCGACGTGGGCCTCCAGGTGTCCGTCTCCGGGTCGTATCGGCCACCGGTGTTGTACCGCTCGTAGTAGAGATCGGCTCCTCCCCAGACGACCATCTCATGTCCGGTCCAGACCGTCGCAAATCCCTCTCCGACCATGGGAGCGTTCACGGGGGAGATCGGCGTCCAGGTGTCGGTCGATGGGTCGTACGATCCACCCCTCCGGTTCCACACCAGCATCCGGCTGCCGGTCCAGACGGCGGTGTGGCCGACTCCCGAAGGAGCGCCCACAGTGGAGATCGGCGACCAGGTATCCGCCGCGGGATCGTACAGACCGCCGGCGCCGGCGGGCGGATAGCCTCCCGCTGGAGAGTTTCCCCACACGATCATTCGCGCGCCTGTCCAGACGGCCGTCGCCACGGCCCCCCCCGCACTCGCAATAGTAGGCGCCTGCAGGAGAGACGTCGGCGTCCAGGTGTCCGCGATCGGGTCGTAGCGCCCGCCGCTGCTTATGTAGCTTCCGCTCCAGCCACCCCACACGACCATCCGGCTTCCCGTCCAGACCGCGGTGTTGTAGGTCCGGGGGGAGGGTGCGTTCGTTAGGGATGTGGGACTCCAGGTATCTGTGACCGGGTCGTATCGCGATCCGGTGACCGTGGTGACTGAACCGAAAGGACCCTCCTGGAACCCGCCCCACACGATCATGTGGCGCCCCGTCCAGACGGCGGTGTGGCCGCCCCGGGCGTCGGGGTAGGACTGCGAGACGGGCGTCCAGTGATCGGTGAGCGGATCGTATCGTCCGCCCCTGTTCGGGTAGAGGGACTGGGCAAGGTCCCCGCCCCAGACCACCATCAGGTTTCCCGTCCAGACGGCGACATGCCCGGTGCGGGCCGACGGCGCGCCCGTCGTCGACACGGAGCTCCACCTATCGGTCGAGGGGTCGTACGCGCCGCCTGTGTTCACGTACTGAAAGGAGGTCGGAGAGGTCTGGGCAAGGCCGCCCCAGATGATCATCCTATCGCCGGCCCAGACGGCCGAGTGTTGGATGCGCGGGTCCGGGGCGCCGACGGTGGTCGTCGTCTGCGTCCAGGCGTCGTGCACCGGGTCATACAGAGCACCGTTGTTCAGATAGTTGTTGTAGTAGATGCCGCCCCACACGATCATCCGGCTTCCCGTCCAGACGGCGGTGTGGTACGACCGGCCAAAGAACCCTGCGATCAGTCGCCACGAGTCGCTCTTCGGGTCGTAACGCCCTCCGTCGGAAAGGTCCACGGTCCCGTTACGGCCCCCGTAGACGATCATCTCGGTGCCGGTCCAAACCGCGCTGTGGAGGACCCTCCCCTGCAGCATGGGCGGTCTGCTCGTCGGCGTCCACGTGTTCGTGATCGGATCGTAGCGGCCCCCCGTGTCGAGCGACGGCCATCCGCCCCAGACCACCATCTCGCTTCCCGTCCAGACGGCGGTGTGACCACTGCGGGCCTGCGGCGCGCCGATGATCGACATGGGCGACCAGACATCGGCGACCGGGTCGTAGCGGCCTCCCGTTTGCAAGTCCGTGAAGCGCCCGTTGTTGAGAACCTGCCCACCCCAGACCAGCATCTGGCTCCCGGTCCAGACCGCGGTGTGACCGGCGCGCCCCGATGGATCGTTCGTGGCCGACATGGCTTTCCAGGTGTCGGTCGCCGGGTCGTAACGATGGACGCCTTGCGGATAGGTATAGCCCACCTGTCCGTTCGGCAGGAGGCCGCCCCAGACCAATACGAAGCTCCCGGTCCAGACGGCGGTGGCCTCCGAACGGGGGTCAGGGACATCTCCCAGGGAGCCGTTGTCCCATCGATCGCCCGGGAGGCAGCTCGAATCGAGCGAGTCCGAAGCCGCGAGCCCCAGGGCCGACGCGCCGATCGCGTCACCCGATGTGACCGATTTCACCGCGCCGGCATCGAGATGTGCGGCGACTCGCCCCCACCATTCCTCCCAGGTCGGCTTGCGGACGACGTAGGAGGCGACGCGCAGGCGGCCGGACGTCCGCTCGAGGACGAGGCCGATGCGGAACGCGTCGCGCTCCTCGACGACGTCGCCGACCTCCCCGGGGCGGATTGGAAACCGCTCCGCCCACTTCGCCTCTTCCTTCGCATCCAGCTCGAAGATCTCTCGCCGCGGATGGGCCGAGGCAGGATCGATGCGTCCGGTCGTCAGGTCGTCGCGCAGACGGTCGGCCTCGGCCCGCGCCCCGCGATGAATGTCGCCGTCGTAGGCGAAGAAGTTTCTCGCCAGGCGATCGACCAGGGCCGGCCGCGCCAGGCATTCCTCGACGAGCGCCCGGTCGTTTCCGAGCGCCATGACGAGCTCGTGCAGGCGGTCCGGCATCTGCGTTCCGCGGAGCATGCGCTCCCATTCCGCGCGCAGCATCTCGGCAGTGACCGGCGTGTGCCAGAACTTCTCGAGGGCGACCGACCCCTTCAGGTACGTCCGGACCATCCGGGTCAGAACTTCGCGGGTGATCGCCTTATCGAAGGGTCGAGTCGTACCGATCTGGTGGGAGTAGTAGACGCGCTCGATGGCCTCCTGGGCCCTGACCCGGTCCTCGAAGGTCAAATCGCGGGGACGCGTCTCGACGAGCCCCTGGAGCGTGACGAGGGTACAGGCGGTAAGGGCGGCAACCCGGGTCCATCTCATGGTGCCTCCCATGATGGTGGCGAGCTAAGAGTGGCTGGCGGCGACGCTACCTATTTATTTACGACCTGGACCGCACCGGGTCAAGCCAAATCCGATCTGAACAGGGCCGCCGGAGCCGGGGCGGTGCAGGTCCATCTTCTCGGGAGACGCCGCCCCGCTTCAGGTGCGCTCGCGCGTCTACCAGGCCGTGTTCGATCGACTGGGACACCGGAGCATTCCGCCCGCCCCACCGCCGCTCGAAGCGCCCCGGGCGGCGCGCGACGCGGAGTAGACCAGAGGGCGGACGCCCGGTTTCATGGTCCCGTGCACCCACTGACGATCTCCATCCACGCCACCAGCCTTTCCAGCATTTCGCTGAAGACCTCTTCGTTGCTGCGTCCGGTTCGGGCCGGAACGTGGAAGGAGTGATCCGCGTCGGCGATGAGCTCGAGCGTCGCGCGCGCGCCGAGCCGCTCGATCAGGGGCCGCAGCAGAAGCAGGCTCGCGAGATCGTCACGCGTTCCCTGCAGGAAGAGCATCGGGACCTGCACGTCGAAGAGATGCCGGCCGCGCTCGTCCGATGGACGTCCGGGTGGATGCAAAGGAAACCCCAGGAAGACGAGACCGCGGACTCCGGGCAGCGGTGATTCGGCCTGTGCCTGGGAGGTCATGCGGCCGCCGAACGACTTGCCTCCCGCGAAGAGTGGGATCCGTGGGACGAGGCGCCGTGCCAGGATGAGGGCGGCGCGGACGGTCGCCTGGGCGAGCCTGGGCGGATCGGGCCGCCTCGAGCCTCGCTCCATGTAGGGGAACTGATAGCGCAGTGTGGCGATCCTTCGCCCGGCAAGCCCGGCGGCGACGGCCGAGAAGAAGGGGTGAGTCATGCCGGCGCCCGCGCCATGGGCGAGCGCCAGGCAGGCGAGCGCCTGGTGCGGCATCTGCAGAAGTCCGGAGACGGTCCGGCCGTCCTCGAGATCGATCGTCAGGCTTTCGGCATTGTCAGAGGGCACGCTTACAGTGTCACACCATTCGTAGCCGGAGGGGCGCCGGCGGTTCCAAAGATTGAGAGGTCCTGTGGAGAAGCGCCAATCTCACGGAGTTCCGGGGTGGTCGATCTTCTGTAGAAGGGCGCGGACGTCACGTCCCCGCCTCTGCGCCTCCTCGGCATGGCGGCGAGCCTCGGCGGGTCGTTTGGCGGCCACGAGCGCCTCCGCAATCCCCTCGTGCGCCTCCCCCCGCTCCGGCTGCAGGCGCAGCGCGCGCTCCCATGCATCCACCGCCTGCTCCGGCTGCCCGTTGTCGAAGTACAGCCTGGCGAGCGCACGGTAGGCGGGATACGATTCCGGGTTGCGCTCGAGCGCGCGCCTCAGCGCCGTCTGGGCCTCCGCGGCATCGCCGTTCTCCGCCAGCGACTCACCCAGTCGGGTCCAGCCCGGGGCCCATTCAGGATTGAGTTCGACCGCCTTCCGATAGGCTGTGATCGCCTTGGGGAGATCGCCGAAGGCGCGCTGCGCGTCCCCGAGCGCGGCCTGCAGCGCCGCGGAATTCGCATCAAGACGCAGGGCGGTCTCCGCCACGCGCACGGCCTCCGCGGTCTGGTCGCGGGCCAGGAGCAGAACGACCTTCTTCTGCAGGGCCGGGATCGATTCCGGGTTCGCCTTGAGGGCGCGCTCGATCAGGACACCGGCGCCATCCAGGTCATCCCGATCGAGCAGGATCTGCGCCAGACCGACCAGGGAGCCCACGTGCTCAGGATGCTGCTTCAGAAGATCCCGGTAGACACGCTCGGCCTCGGCGCTCTTGCCGCCGTCGTACAGCTCCGCGCCCAGGAGCGCCCGCGCCTCGAGAGCGTCGGGCTTGCTCTGGCTCGACGCCCGCGCCTCCGAAATCCTCCTGCTCGAATCGGCGCCCGATTTCGCCGGGTCGGGGGAATTCACATGAAGCGAATCGAGCGCCGGCAACGTTACGGCGGGCGCCGCCTGCGCCGGCGGCGTTGCGGTCCCCTGGGCGGAGTTCTGCGCCGTCCCCCCGCCCCCGCCGCAGGCGCTGGTGAGGATGATGAGAGCGCACGCCGCACCCCGCGCGCCGGGGCGCGGGCGGTCATCCGAGCATTGCGGGAACCGGTTCGACATGCGGGTACTCTACACCGGCTCCGGGCTTCCGTGATATCGTCCGCTCCCGCGCATGAACAGCGTTGTCTTCATCTTCATCACCGTCCTGGTCGATGCCGTCGGCTTCGGCGTCATCCTGCCTGTCCTGCCCGAGCTGATCATGAAGCTGACCGGCGAGGGGCTCAGCCAGGCTTCCATCTACGGCGGCTGGCTGTGGTTCGCTTACGCCGTGATGCAGTTCTTCTGCGCTCCCGTGCTCGGCAACCTGAGCGATCGCTTCGGGCGCCGGCCGGTGATCCTGTTCTCGCTCCTGACGTTCGGCATCGATTACCTGATCATGGGGTTCGCGCCGACGCTGTTCTGGCTGTTCGTGGGGCGGTCGATCGCCGGCATGGCGGGGGCGTCCTTCACGCCCGCCTACTCCTACCTGGCGGACGTCAGTCCTCCCCACAGGCGGGCGCAGAACTTCGGTCTGATCGGCGCGGCGTTCGGCGCCGGGTTCATCCTGGGACCGGCGATCGGCGGCCTGCTGGGTGCTTTGGGAACCCGCGCACCGTTCTTCGCGGCCGCCGGCCTGGCGCTGATCAATTTTCTGTTCGGCCTGTTCGTCCTGCCGGAGTCATTGCCGCGGGAATCGCGGCGTTCCTTCAACCTGCGTCGCGCCAATCCTCTCGGCACTCTGCTGCAGATCCGAAAGTATCCCTCGGTGATCGGTCTGCTGCAGGTCCTGTTCCTGTGGCAGCTCGCTCACCAGGTGTTTCCCAGCACCTGGGCGTACTACACCATGCTCAAGTTCAACTGGTCGGAGTGGGAGGTCGGGATCTCGCTGGCGTTCGTCGGGACGATCATGGCCTTCAGCACCGCCGGCATGACGCGACTGCTCGTGCCGCGCCTGGGCGAGCAGCGCGCCGCCCTCTCCGGACTGCTCTCGGGATCGGCGGCCTTCTTCGGGTACGCCTTCGCCAGCCGGGGCTGGATGATGTACGCCTTCCTGGTGGCGTGGCTGTTTGCCGGACTGGTGCAGCCCTCCATCCAGGGTCTCATGTCGCAGCAGGTCCCTGCGAACGCCCAAGGAGAGCTGCAGGGGGGCGTGGCCAGCCTCTACAGCCTCACGGCCGTCGTCGGACCACCGCTCATGACGCAGCTGTTCGGCTACTTCTCGTCCGAGCGCGCCCGCATCCACTTCCCCGGGGCCGCGTTTCTCTGCGCCGCCCTGCTGGCGATCGCCGGCCTGCTCGTCTTCGTGCGCGCGACGCGCCCGGACCCGGCGTATTCCGCCGCCACGGCCGCGCCTCTGTAGGGGGGCCGACGCCGCGCGGCTGCGGAGATCCGGCGGATGCGCCGAAACGCCGGTTCTCTTTGACTTGGGTTCCCGCCGACCCTAGATTCAGCGCGGATGTCGCATGTCGCGTTCGTGGCAGCAGGGATCTGCGCGCTGCCGGGGCTGGTCTTCCTCCTGATCGCCCGCGGCGCCGCGCGCCGCCGTCGCTGGCAGCGGATGCTCGTCGGCGGGCTGGCGGGTCTGCTCTTCCTGACACTCGCTACGCTCTGCGCCACGGTCGGCGTGTCGATCCGCGGCTATCGGGCCCTCACCCGCGAAGAAGTCGCGGCCACTGTCCGCACGTTCCCGATCGGTTCCCAGCGCTTCCGCGCCCGGGTCAGTTTTCCCGACGGCCGGGAGGAGATCTTCGATCTCGCCGGCGACACGGTCTACGTGGACGCGCACATCCTGAAGTGGCGCCCCTGGGTGAACCTTCTCGGAGTGCACACCCTGTACGAGCTCGATCGCCTGGCGGGGCGCTACGACGGCCTGGCCGACGAGCGCGGCAAGCCGCGCACCGTCTTCACGCTCGGCCGGACCAAGCCCTTCGACCTGTTCGACGTGGTCCGGCGGTTCGGCCGGCTGTCGGCGCTGCTGGACGCGGAGTACGGATCCGCGACATTCGTCGCCGCGCGCGGGGTCGCCGCCTACGAGATCCTGGTCTCCACCAGCGGCCTGCTGGCGCGTCCTCTCGGCGAAACCCGCGCTTCCCCTGCCCGTCACGGGTTCGGCAGGTTGGCGCACCGGCGATCGAAATTGCAGTTCACGAGCTGGACGACGTCCCCCACGTTCTCGACCTCGAGGATCGTGCCGATCTCGCGCGCGTAGTACTTGCGCGCGAACAGACCCGGCTCGAGCAACGAGAAGTTCTTCGTCACGACGCAGTCTCCCGCGCAGAACCGCTCCGCCACGCGCCTGGGGACGCCCTGGTCGAGATCCGGGTCCCGGCCGTAGGCGTAGGTCGTCGACAGGATCACCGTCACGTCCTCGGCGTTGCCCAGGGAGAATTCCTCGAGATAGACATCGCCCGGCTTCGGCGCCGCCAGGGCGATGATGCCCGGTTTGTCCCCCTCGCGACCGGCCTTGAACGTCCCATCGATGGTGACCAGCTCCGGGAGCATCGGCTTGTCCCCCTTGAAGCTCTCGAAGCTCTGCGTCTCCTCCCCGAAATACCAGACGCTGCCATCCTTGGCGGGGGTGTACCAGTCATCGGTGGCCTCGATGAGCTGGCCGTCCTCGAAGACGCGGTCCCGGATAACCGCGCAGGTCACCCCCGCGATCAGTTTCGTCTCGTTGACGACCTCCACCGGGTTGTATTGCGTGGCGGAGCGGTACTCCCAGCGGTATCCGACCTTCAGCGGGAAATAGGCGTTCGGATGCGTGGGCCGCCTGGGATTGTCGAAGCGGGCCGGACTGAGGTCAGGGTCGTAGCGCCCTTCCCCGAGGAGACTGCAGGCGCCCAGCCGGGTGTCGTGCTGTCCCTGGCAGAGATCGTTGCCGTCCCTCTGCTCGGCCGAGAGCTCGTCGAGACAGGTGTTTCGGGCGTTTTGATCCGAAATGTTGATGCAGACGGCCTTCTTGATCGTGCTGTTGTCCACCACGTCCGCCTTGCAGGCATCGAGCAGGAGGTCTGCTGTCTGCGAGCAGAAGGTGACGGGCTGGGCCTCGCTTGTCCCCGCAAACGCCAGGCCGGCGGCGATAGCCAGGCCGGCCGTCCATCGTGCGCCGATTCGAACAGGGGTCCTCATGGGATGCATCCTCCCTTCCAGTCTGTGAGAGGCTGAGGGCGCGCCGAATCCTTCGCTTGGCGGCCGGGGCGAGCGGATCACCCGAGTCAGGCGGCGCGCAGGCGACGAAGCGCGTCGTCCGCTTCGCGGGTGAGGCAGCACGCCGGGCCGCGCTGCCGGTGCAGCGTCGCGGCCGCCGACGTCAGGAGAGGTCGGGCCGCGCCCGGCCGTCCGTCGGCGGCACAGGCTTCGGCGAGATAGAGCTTCGCCTCGGCCGTCTTCCAGCTCTCCTCCCCGTAGATGGTTCGGCGGGCGCCGAGCGCTTCCGTCAGGAGAGGCAGCGCCTCCTTGAGGTGCCTGCGGGCCGCCTCGGTGCGGCCGAGCTCCATCGCCGCGAGCGCGACGTCGGGGTGGACGCCGGGGTAGGCCTTGCGCTCGGCCTCCAGGGCTATCCGACCGAGGTCCGCCGCGTCATCGAGGATCCCCCGCTCTCTCATGACGACCCCGAGCGCGATGCGGCTCGCCGCGGTCGCCGGGTGACCGGGTCCGAGCACCTTCTCGCGGACGGCCAGCTCCTTCTTGACCAGCCCTTCCGCAGCCTCGGGCCGGCCCCGCTGCTGCTCCAGAACACCCAGTTGCGCCACGACACCGGCCGTGTCGGGGTGGTCCTCGCCGCGAAGCGCGCTCACGATCGCGAGCGCGCGCCGCAGGAGCGACTCGGCCTCGTCGTAGTTAGAGCTTGCGGTCGAGCTCCAGCGCCTCGCGCGCGGAGGTCTCGGCCTCGCCCAGCCGGCCACGAACTTCAAGTAGGCCTCGTGGATGAGAGTCGTCGTCGTGAGCGCCCGATCGCCTCCGGCCCGGCGGAGCTGGCGACGCGCCAGGATTCGGAGCTGGTCGTAGACGATCGGGAAGAGACGGTCGAACGCGTCCCGGTCCCCCCGGCGCCAGGAGATCAGGAGTCCGGTGATCTCACCGTGACTCTCACGGTCCTTGAGGGTCAAGGGGTCTCCGTGTGGGTGGCATGGACGGGCTCCGCGACGTTGCCCTATCCTAGGCCTCGCGCGGCGATCCAATCAAGTCCGGCGCCGTTCGAGAGGGTATTAAAGATGATACTGTCCTCGAATGTGGACAGGCGGGTGGCGTGAGCGTGCTGCGCCTGCGCTCCATCCTGCTCGCCGCCGCCGTGGGGGTCGCAGTCTTCCTGGGCTACCGCCTCTTCCTGTTCACGACCGACGACGCGTACATCGCGTTTCGTTACGTCAGCAACCACATACTGGGGCGCGGCTTCGTCTGGAATCCGCCTCCGTTCCTGCCCGTGGAGGGGTACACGAGCTGGCTGTGGGTCGCCCTGCTGCGCCTCGTCTGGGGGCTCATCGGAGTCGAACCGCCGGACGCGGCCGATTGGCTCTCCCTGGCGTTCGGTTACGCCACTCTGATCGTCGTCTGTCGGCTGGTCTGGCGCATGGGGCTCCCTGCGCGGCTCGAGCGCATCCGCTTCTCGCTCCTCGCCCTGGTTCTTCTGGGAACGGTGACCAACCGCACCTTCCTCGCCTGGCTGAGCTCGGGTCTGGAGACGTCCCTGTTCAACTTCTGCCTCGTCCTCTGGATCGACCAGGCGCTCGACCGCCGCGTGGACCGTGAGGCGACCTGGGTGTTCCGGGTCAGCCTCGCCGCGATGCTGGCCGCCCTCGCGCGGCCCGACGGACTGATCGCGGTCCTGGGGACGTGTGCGCTCCTGGCGGACTGGATCCTGTCGGACCTCGCTGCATGGCGCGTCCGCCTGCCGGCTCTCGTGCGCGCCTTTCCACTCCTGGGTGTCGCGGCCCACCTGACGTGGCGTCGCTGGTACTACGGCGTCTGGCTGCCCAATACCTACTACGCCAAGTACACGACCGCCTGGCCCGAGAGCGGCTGGCGCTACGCCGCGTCCTTCGTCCTCGAGTACGCGCTGTGGACATGGCTGCTGCTGGCGCTGGTGTGGGCGGTCCGCCGGCACAAGGTGAGCCGTCAGCCGCTGATCGTGATCGGAGCGCTTCTCGCGCACCTCGCCTTCTACACCCTGGTGATCGGCGGCGACCACTTCGAATACCGGGTCTACAGCCACTTGATCCCGCTCGTGTTTGTTTCCTTCCTGTGGCTCGTCGCGCGGCTCGACCTCCGCCCGCTTGCCGCCGTCTCCCTGTTCGTGCTGTGCATTGCGTTGTCCTGGCCGATCCCCTGGGTCCACTACCTAGAGACCCGCGATCTGGAAAGCCGCGCGGAGACCTTCCATATGATCCGGCCCATAGCCGGCCGGTTTCCGGCCTGGCTGCGTTTCTATCCGCAGGCGTTCGATGAGCTGCAGGCCTGGCTGATCACGCACTCGGTCTGCGTCCGGCACCAGGAGCACAAGGTGTACTCCGCCTTCGTCTCGAGTCGGCTCCCCGCGCGGGAGGAGGGGGTTTCTCTGGGCTGGGAGGACCGGCACGTGATGACCGCCCTGAACGTGGGGTTCGTGGGTTGGGTCTTTCCCAACGTCGCCGTGATCGACCTTCTCGGATTGAACGACTACGTGATCGCCAGGACGCGGGTGCCGCCGCAGGAGACGCGCCACATGGCCCACGAGCGCCGCCCGCCGCCGGGCTACATCGAATGTTTCCGGCCCGACTTCGAGCTGGCCCTCAATTTTCCCGACCCGCCCGAGGTGAGGAGGACGGGCGCGCGGGACGGCGGCGCCCTCACGGATCAGGAGATCGTCCAGTGCGAGGAGCGCTTCCGCGCGGGGCTGGACACAGGTGATCGGGACGCCCGCTGACGGGGCGCCCGCGCATATACTGGGACCGACTACGATGCAACGACACCGGCACAACCTCAAGGCCATCGCGCGGCGGGTCATGATCGATCGCGGGCTGCTGCCCGACTTCTCGCCCGCCGTCGTGGCCGAGACCAACGCGATCGCCGGGCCGGCGGTCGGGCCCGGGCCGGCCCCCCGCGACCACCGCGGGCTCCTGTGGGTGTCGATCGACAACGACGATTCCCGCGATCTCGATCAAGTGTCGTTCGCCGAAGCCGCGGGTCCGGGCGCGACGCGCGTGCTCGTCGCGATCGCGGACGTCGATGCGCTGGTGACGAAGGATTCGGCCATCGACGAGCACGCGGCGCACAACACCACGTCCGTCTACACCGCCGCCGAGATCTTCCCCATGCTTCCCGCGGTGCTCTCGACCGACAGGACGTCGCTCGGAGAGGACCAGGAGCGCCCGGCGATCGTCGTCGACATGCAGGTGCGCGACGACGGCTCGATCGCGGAATCGGAGATCTATCGCGCGGTGGTGCTGAATCGCGCCAAGCTCGCGTACGACAGTGTCGCCGCCTGGCTGGAGGGCCGCGGACCCGCGCCCGGGCGCGTCGCCTCCGTGCCCGGGATCGATGCGCAGCTCCGGCTCCAGGATCGTGTCGCGCAGGCGCTCCGGACCGTGCGCCACGAGCAGGGTGCCCTCAGCCTGGAGACGATCGAGCCCCGCGCGGTGTTCGACGGCGAGGTGCTCGCCGATCTGCGTCTCGACGAGAAGAACCGGGCGAAGGAGCTGATCGAGGACCTGATGATCGCCGCCAACGGGGTGACCGCGAGATTCCTGGCGGCGCGAGGCGTGCCGTCCCTGCGCCGGGTGCTGCGGTCACCCGAGCGATGGGAACGGATCGTCCAGCTCGCGGCCGCCCTGAACGAGACGCTGCCCGTGGAGCCGGACGCCGCCGCCCTCGAAGCATTCCTGTGCAAGCGTCGCCGGGTCCAGCCCGACACGTTTCCGGACCTCTCCCTCGCGGTCGTCAAGCTGATGGGACGGGGGGAGTACGTGGTGGAGCTTCCGGGCGGGACGTCGCCGGGCCACTTCGGCCTCGCGGTCCACGACTACACCCATTCCACGGCCCCGAACCGGCGTTTTCCGGACCTCGCGACCCAGCGGCTGCTCAAGGCCTCGCTGTCCGGTCGCCCGGCGCCCTACGGCCGCGGCGAGCTCGAAGATCTGGCTCGCCACTGCACGGAGCAGGAAGACAACGCGAACAAGGTGGAGCGGCAGGTGCGGAAGTCAGCCGCGGCGCTCCTCCTGGAGCCCAGGATCGGGGAGAGGTTCGAGGGAATGGTCACCGCCGTGTCCGAGAAAGGGACCTGGGTCCGGATCTTCCGTCCGCCCGTGGAGGGGAAGATGGTCGACGGGTTCGAGGGTCTCGACGTCGGGGAAAGGGTCACGGTCGAGCTCCTCGAGACCGACGTCGAGCGCGGGTTCATCGATTTCGCGCGCCGCACCGGCGGATCGAAGAATGCCGGGGGCCCTCGCGGAAGGGCCGGTTCCTAAGATGGGCGATCCGGCATCACTCTTCCTGGAGCTCCTGTTCAGTGCCGCCGGGGCGGGGTACTTCATCTACGGAAAAAAGCAGAAAGCCACGGTCCCCTTCGTGTGTGGACTCGTGCTCATGGTCTACCCCTATTTCGTGTCGAGCAACCTCCTGCTGGTGATCATCGGCATCGTCCTCATGACCCTGCCTTATTTCGTCCGACTGTAGACGCAGACCACGCTCCCGTGGGATGACGCTCAGGGATTGATGATCGGCTGAATCGACGAGTAGTAGCCGGCGAACGCCCCGTCGACGGTCGCGTTGGCCTCGCCCGGACCGCTCGAGCAGGCGTCGCTCGGATTGCCGCCGCAGGTGCCGCTGAGCTGGCCGACGATCTGGGACGCGCCGTTGATGATCGGCGAGCCGCTGCTTCCTCCGTCGATTGCCCCCATGATGTCACGGCTGTAGATCCATCCGCCCCGCGGCCAGCCGCCGCACGTCCCGGCGGCGGTATCCACATCGTGCTGGGAATAGACCTGGGGTCCAAAGTCCGGATTGCTAATCCGGTAGAGGTGCGTGCCGTTGGCCAGGGCGACAGCGACGTTCGTCCAGCCGAGGAAGACGGAGTTCGCCGGCGGGACCGCGTCCAGGTGCAGCAGTGTGTAGTCTCCCTTCTTGCCGGTCGACGCGACCGTCGATCCCATCGTCTTGTAGGGCCAGCCGGTGTTGATCGGGCAGGTCCCGTTGCAGCTCGAGGTGCGGAATCTCCAGTAGAACTGCAGGTTGCGCGCCGTCTTGTTGTTCCCCAGGCAGTGGGCGGCGGTCAGGAAGAAATTATCCTGCGCGGGATTGCTGTCGGCGATGAGGCCACCGGTGCAGGTGTAGAGGAACTGACCCTGGGCCCACTCCATCTTCGCGACGGCGTCCTTGGCGGCGTCCGCGGCGGTGCCGGTGACGCACGTCGCATCGACGATGCAGTCGGGATCGCCGCAGAAGCCGACGGCCGCGGGGGTGAAGGAGCCCGCGAAGCGCGGCATGACGATGCCGACCTCCGTCACGCGGAACGCGACCAGTTGGAGGTCGGCCGGACTCGCCCCGGCCGCCACGTGAAGCTCCAGTATCCCTTCGGCCCCGAACACCGTGTCGGTCCAGAGATCGCCGTCGCCGTCGGGGCCGGCGCCGCGGTAGGGACCGAACACCTCACCGGCGCGGCTGTAGAAGTAGAGCTCGGCGCTCGCCGGCAGCGACAGGCCCTCGAGGTGGACGCGCAGGGCGCCTGCGCCTGCGGCCGACACCTCGACCGCCCACGCGAGCCCTCCGTCCGCCGTCCGGGACGCCTGGGCGCCGGGACCGCGGCGCGGCCCGCCTGGGGCCGAATCAATCTGAACGCCGTCGACGGCCAGCATCGGGTTCACCCCCTTGACCAGTCCAATCCTCTGCGGCATACCGTTGACCCGTGGCGCCCGCTCGACGCCGTCGATCTCCTCGCGCGACAGGTCGACGCGCACCGGCGCGTGCATGGCCGCGGCGGGCACCGATCCTCTCAGACGCGTCATGAGATCGGCCTGCCGCTGCAGATATTGACCGTAGGTCGTACCCTCCGTCTGCACTCGCATCGGCATCTCGGCGGTTCTCTGCCCCTTGTCGGCGGGCGAACCGGCGGCGAAGGCCCCCGCCCAAGGCAGGAGCGCTGCAAAGGCCACCACGACGAGCACGACTGACAGGACCTCGACTCTGTTTCTCATGCTGCGCCCTCCTTCGGGAAAACCCTCACGCGATTCTGACGTCTGTCTCTATTTACCCCGGTGGCGCCGGGGAGTCAACCGAAGCCATGCGGATTTTTACTTCCTTCCTTTCAGGAATTTCACCGATTGGCGCACGTTCATCCTCGGCCCATTCTTCGGACTCTTCGCCGACTGCCTGCGAGTCGGTGGAAGCGCGGGAGACCGCTCCAGATCGTGAAAGGGAGGGGACGTGATGAATCCGATCTCAGCGAAAGACGTGAGGGCAAGGCGGTGCGCCGTGGCGATGCTGTCGGCGCTTCTCGGGTTGAGCGGCCAGCACCGGGCTGAGGCCGGCACGAACGTCTGGACGGCGATCGGGCCGGAGGGGAGGGTGATCTACCGCCTGGCCATCGACCCGAACGCCAAAGGCACCATTTACGCCAGCAGTGATCCGGGCCTCTTCAAGACGACCGACGCCGGCGCAACCTGGGCCGCCTCCGGTCCCGGCACGCGCACCGTGGTCCTCGATCCCACGAGTTCCTCCACCCTCTACACGGCGGCTCCCGGCGGCGTCTTCAAGAGCACCGACGGAGGCGCGAGCTGGTCCGGCACGGGCATGACCAACCCGCGCGTCGCCCTCATCGCCATCGACCCCCGGACCCACACCACTCTGTACGCAGGAACGAGGCTCGATTTTGAGATCAGGAAGGAGAGCATTTCGAAGAGCACCGACGGAGGGGACATCTGGACTGCCCTCAACAGCGGACCATCCTGGGTCGATATCTACGGACTGGCCATCGATTCGCAGACTCCCTCCACCGTCTACGCAGGCGCCTTCGGCTCCGGTGTCTTCAAGACCACCGACGGGGGCGCCACCTGGAGCTACGCCAACGTCGGCCTGACCAACCACGGCGTCCTGGCGCTTGCCATCGACCCGCAAACGCCCGCCACTCTCTATGTGGGGACCATCGGCGGGCCGGGGTACGCCAGCGGCGGCGTCTTCAAGAGCACGGACGGCGGCGCAACCTGGGCCGCCACGGGCCTTCCCAACATCACGATCAACGCCCTGGCCATCGATCCGAAGGCCCCGACGACTCTTTACGCCGCAGCGTACAGCGACGGCGTCTTCAAGAGCATCGACGGCGGCGACCACTGGATCGATCTGAGCGCCGGCCTCTCGGGCGTGAACGTCACCACGCTGGCCGTCGAACCGCAGGATCCGAGGAATCTCTACGCGGGCACCAATGGCGCCGGCGTCTTCGCCCTCCGGCAAGAGGAGGCTCCGCCGAACCATCCCCCTCTCGCCGACGCGGGACCCGATCAGGTCGTCGAGGCGACCGGCCCGGACGGTGCCCCGGTCACCCTGGACGGGTCCGGCTCGTCCGACCCCGACGGAGACCCGCTCGCGTACGATTGGTCGTGGGCGGCCGGCCGGGCGGACGGCGACCACCCGCGCGTGACCCTCCCCCTCGGGACGACGACCGTGACGTTGCTGGTGAGCGACCCGCAAAAAGCGAGCGCGACCGACAGCGTCCTGATCACGATCCAGGACACGACCGCGCCGGCCATCGCCATGAGCGCCCCCGACGACGGGGCGACGGTGTCGGGCACCATGAACGTCACGGCGAGCGCCTCCGACGCCGTGGCCGTGTCGGGGGTGCAGTTTCTGATCGACGGCATGCCGCTGGGGCCCGAGGACACGTGGGCGCCCTACGAGGTGCCGTGGGACACGCGCTCCGCATCGGATGGAGTGCACCATCTGGCGGCACGGGCGCGGGACGCGGCGGGCAACCTGGCCACCTCGGCCGCGTTGACGGTGACCGTGGCGAACGGCCCCGTCCCGGCCCTCGCCGTCGTTCGCACGGAGGAGACCGGGGTCGAGCTTGCGCCGGCCGGGGCCTGGACCGTGATCTCCAACGAAGACGTCGGCGTCGCGATGAGCGGCAGCCGCGCCGTGTACGCCGGGTCGGCGGGATCGACGGCCACCTTCACGTTCACGGGAACGGGGGTGCGATGGATCGGCTTCCCGTGCGAGCGCTGCGGGATCGCCGACGTCCTGATCGACGGGAGGCGTACCGCGACGGTGGACACCTTCGATCCGTCGCGCCCGGAGTTTTCGCGCGTGATGTACACGAGCCCCCGACTGGAAGTGGGGAGCCACACGCTTGTGATCATGGTGACGGGGGTCGCGAACACTTCGTCCGTGGGCCCCTTCGTCGTCGTCGATGCGTTCGATGTGATGCTCGACGAAACCGGCCTTCTTCCACCGCTGCCACCGCCGGCTCCGATCGGTCTTCCGGGAGGTTTCCCGTGACGAGGCGCGACCGCAGACCATCTTCTAGTTTCTGACTGTGATCGAAACCTCCGCGGAGTCCTTGAACCGCCCGTTCACGTCGATGGCGCGGACCTTGATCGTGTAGTCCCCGATCGTGCTCGTCGTCCAGGAAAGAGTGGCCTGGTTGATCGTCTTTACTTTAGGTGAGACGACCAGATCGGGCGGCGGGGGCGGGGTAGGGGGGGACACGTAGAGCCTGATGAGATCGAGCGCGGCGTTGTCGCTGGCGTTGACCTTGACGGTGACGGTGACCGGCTTCCCCTTCTTCCGGTAGGTCGTAGATTGTGCGGGCGACGTGATGCTGACCGAGGGATCCTGTCCGTCCGCCGCGATCCTGTACAGGTGAACGTCGTAGGCGCTCCAGTCATCCTTGAGCACGCCGCCCGCGTCGATCGGAACCGACCGCGCCTCGCCGATCACTTCCGCGGTCATGCCGCGGGCCGGGCTCCCCAGGGTCACGCTTTGCTGGGAGGCGGCCGCGGCGTTGGCGTTGATCGTGATCATGTAGTCCTGGCCCAGGTACGCCTTGCTCCGGGCCTTGATGTCCGCGTCCGTGAACTGAGGCTCGATGGGATAGCGGATCGGGTCCGTCGACGCGAGCAGCGGCTCCAGTCGGCGCAGCTCCTTTGCCACGTTGGAGAGCCCCGTCCACACCCACTCGGTGCCGGGGAAGGGCGTGAGCTCGCTCATCGAGTACGCCCAGGTTCCGCGGGCGCCGTAGACGATCCCCAGGTAGGCCATGGTGCGCATCTCCTGCTCGGTGGGGTACCGGCTGGGCGAGGGTCCCACGGGGAAGCTCCTGTCCAGCTCGAAGGAGTACGCCTCGAAAACGTGCTGGAACGGCTTGCCCGACTGCTCCGCCTCGGCCAGCCCGCAGGCGATCCATTCCTTCGGATAGTTGTAGGGGGGATAGTTGTCCAGCATAGGAACGTCGATCAGGGCGCGATAGGGGTAGGTCGTGTTGTTCATGTACGTCGTCGCGCTCACGGCGGGGTAGGAGTAGGGGGGCTTGTGGATCTCCTGGTAGAGGATGTCCATCCGCTGCGGCAGGATGGTGCCCGGCGACCGCGCGACACGAGGGAGGCATGGGGAGCCGGTCGTGCCGAGCGGGTCGAACAGCTCGGGCTCGTCGAAGATGTAGTAGCCGTACAGCCCCGGATGGCCGGCGACACCGCTGATCCTGGCACTGGCGTAGTCGCGGACCTGCTGGTCGCTCAGCGCCGGGTTCAGGACCACGTTGTTGCAGAAACCGGTGGTGACGGCCCGGACGGGCGGCGTGAACGTCTGGGTCTTGTCCAGGAAGGCCCGTGCCACGGCGGTCTCCGCAGCGGCTTCGTCCGCGAGCGTCGCCCCGTATTCGCATGAGCCGAACAGCCCGCCGAACAGAGTGTTGAAGCCGGCGCGAACGGCGAGCGGCTGATCCTCGGGGGTCGGGACGAAGAAGATCCCGACCGGGTATGACTTGCTGTCGTCTCTCGGGACCGGGTCCACGGCAGGCTGGGTGATGAATGTGAAATCGCCGGATCGACCCTCGAGCGATGTCGCACCGCGCGAGACGATGCGGGCGTGGTAGCGGGTCGAGGGGGGCAGCCCGGCGGGCATCACGACCTCGTGGACGCGGGTCATCTCGCCGGGGTTCTCCTGGCTCGAAGGGTACAGGTAGAACGTGGCGCCGGTGCCGTACTCCACTCTGGATCCGGCGTCCTGGTCCGTCTCCCACTGGATCTTGACCTGCCCGTCCCGGACGACCTCGGCGTTGACATGGGAGACGATCGGCGGCCGGCGCGTCGGCTGGGGCGGGGTCGTGCCCCAGGGGACGATGCGCACGTCGTCCACGAAGACGTCGGTGTTCTGCGCGGCGGCGCCGTTGCCGTTCGTCTCGAGCTTGACGCCGAGCGTATAGATCCCGCTCCAGTTGAACGGCCTGTGCACGAACCAGAACTGGTAGAGGTCGCAGACGCGGCCGTTGCCGGCCACCTCGCTCTGGTCGAAGCAGCGGTCGTCCGCGGGCTGATGGTTGGGATCCGGTGTCGTGAGCTCGCTCCCGATGGTGATGGTGTTGGTGCCCGGCTTCAGACCGTGGAAGGAGTGGAACACGAAGTCGATCGGTCCGGCGCGGAGGATCACATACATCCGTCCCACGTTCTCCGGGTGATCCGTCCGGACGCGCAGCGCCAGGTCCCACCCGAGCTGCTGGATGTCGAGATACATGAGCTTGTAGGCGAATGCCTGGCTGTTCGGGGGGAGCGACAGTTTGAGCTCGTGATTGGTGCCCGAGGTCGTCACCTGGTCGGCACCGTCGCCGGCCCAGTACTCGTCCTGCGGCTCCATCGTGGCGATGGTGATCGCCTGACCGGTGTAGTTGGTAGGCGGGGAAAGCTGGATGGAGAGGTCATCGAACTCCACGGTTCCCCTCTCGGCGCCCAGCTCGAACGCGAACCAGCTCTCGGGACCCTGCTGGCGGCTCTGGTCGATGTCGTCCGGAACCTGGAACGTGGCCGTGTACGTGTGCCACGAGAGATCTCCGGCGGCGTTCTCCAGCGGGATGTCCAGGACCGCCCAGGTCCGGATGTCCGCTCCGTAGCCGGCCACGTGCTGCGAGAACTCGACCCAGAGCCTGTGCGTGAACGGCCCCGCGGGCGCGTCGGGATCGGCGACGATCCGGCTCTTGAAGGACAGCGTGTAGATCATGCCGGCTTCGAGGATGTCGATCCGGCGATCGAGCTGGCGGAGCTGGACGGTCCAGGGGTAGGAGGCCGAGTCGGCGGTCACCCGCGCGAATCCCCCCATGTCCACCACATTCCCGTAGTTATCCCAGTCGGCCAGGCCGTTGTCGAAATGGCCGTTCGTGACGTATTCGAGCGCCGGATCGGGAACCGGGTACGCCCGACCCGATTGGTGACCCAACAGTACGACTATCAAAGCGGTGAGCGCGGCGGCGCTGCGCGCGACGCGGTGACGATGCGCGTGGCGTTCCATGGCAACCTCCTCGGTGCGCCGAGAGGCGCTTCTGGAGACAGGAACCTGTCAGGGACTTCCGGAAGTATACGCCCGGCGCTTCCCATCCGAAGCGATCATGTGTCATCCTCCGGCGTGCGCGTTCTGGGCCTCTATCTGGTTTCGGTCCTCATCTGGGGGTCCACCTGGCTGGCGATCACCTTCCAGTTCGGGACTGTTCCTCCGGCCGTGTCGGTGGCGTACCGATTCGCCCTGGCGGGTCTGATCCTCCTCGCGTGGGCCCTGTTGATGGGACTCCGCCTCCGATTCTCGCGGAGTGACCATCTCTGGATGGCGTTGCAAGGCCTCCTGCTCTTCGGAGTCAACTACATGTGCGTCTACCTCGCCGAGACCGAGATTACCTCGGGACTCGTGGCGGTGGCCTTCTCCCTCCTGGTCATACTGAACATCGTCTTCACGCGGTTCTTCTTCGGCACGCCTCTGAAGCCCTCCGCCCTGATCGGCGCCGGTCTGGGGATCGGCGGAATCGTGCTGGTGTTCCTGCCTGAGATAGTCCGCGGCACCGGCGGGAGGAATCCGACGCTCGGCATCCTCTTCGCTCTGGGAGGAGCGCTGAGCGCCTCGCTGGGGAACATCGTGGCGTCCCGCAATCACGGTCGCGGTCTGCCGGTGGTCCAGATGAACACCTTCGGGATGCTGTATGGCGCCCTGTTCGTGGCGGTCTTTGCGCTCGTGACCCGCCAGCCGTTCGTGTTCGACTGGTCGCCGCGCTACCTGCTCTCCCTCGCGTACCTCGCCGTGTTCGGCTCCATCCTGGCGTTCGGAGCCTTCATCTCGCTTCTCGGGCGCATCGGAGCGGATCGTGCAGGTTACGTGACGGTGGCGATTCCGATCGTGGCCCTGCTGCTCTCCGCCTCGTTCGAGGGGCTGCGCTGGCAGGCCTCCCTGGTCCTCGGGATTCTGCTCTGCCTGGCGGGAAACGTCGCGGTCCTCTATGGAAAAGGGACCCCGCGAGGCTAGGAGACAACCCTTCAGAACTGCTGCGCTTCCGTCGATTCCTTCAGCGCCAGGGTCGAGCCCAGGCCGCCGGAAATCACCTGGGCGACGTCGTCGAAGTAGGCCGTGCCGACCTCGCGCTGGTGCCGGGTGGCCGAATACCCTTGCGCCTCGGCGGCGAACTCCGCCTGCTGCAGGTCCGAATAGGCGCTCATCCCGCGGTTCCTGTACTCGCGGGCCAGCTCGAACATCCCGTGATTGAGCGAGTGGAATCCGGCGAGCGTGACGAACTGGAACCTGTACCCGATGGCGCCCAGCTCGCGCTGGAAGCGGGCGATATCGCGTTCGTCGAGGTGCTTTCTCCAGTTGAACGAAGGGGAGCAGTTGTAGGCCAGGAGCTTGCCCGGAAAACGGGCGTGGATCGACTCGGCGAACCGGCGGGCCTCGGGGAGGTCGGGCTTCGAGGTCTCGCACCAGAGAAGGTCGGCGTACGGGGCATAGGCCAGCCCGCGGGCGATGGCGCAATCGAGTCCGCCGGTGATGCGGAAGAACCCCTCGGACGTCCGGTCGCCGGTGAGGAACGGGCGGTCGTACGGGTCGATGTCCGATGTGAGGAGCTTCGCGCTGTTGGCGTCGGTGCGCGCCACCAGAAGCGTCGGGACGCCGGCGACGTCGGCCGCGAGACGGGCGGCGACCAGCGTGCGGATGAACTGATTCGTCGGCACCAGGACCTTGCCGCCCAGGTGGCCGCACTTCTTCTCCGAGGAGAGCTGGTCCTCGAAGTGGACTCCGGCGGCCCCCGCCTCGATCATCCCCTTCATCAGCTCGAAAGCGTTGAGGGGGCCGCCGAAGCCGGCCTCGGCGTCGGCGATGATCGGGGCGTACCAGTAGCGCCCCGCGCGCCCCTCGGCGTGCTCGATCTGATCGGCCCGCTGCAGCGCCTGGTTGATCCTGCGGACGAGCCTGGGAACGCTGTCCACGGGGTAGAGACTCTGGTCCGGGTAGGTGCTTCCGTGCGTGTTCGCATCGGCGGCCACCTGCCACCCGCTGCAATAGATCGCGTCGAGACCGGCGCGGACCTGCTGGACGGCCTGGTTGCCTGTGACCGCTCCCAGGGCCGCCACGTAGTCCTCCGTGTGCAGGAGCTGCCACAGGCGCCGCGCCCCCATCTGCGCCAGCGTGTGCTCGATGCGCACCGAGCCGCGCAGCCGCATCACGTCCTCGGGAGAATAGGTCCGCACGATCCCATCCCAGCGGGCCGCCATCGGATCGATTTCGGACGCCTGGGCAGCGGGGAAGGGGCCGGCTTTCGTTTCGGGCTGGAGACCGGGTTCGTACATCAGAGTCCTCCTGTCAGAACGTCGTAGGCCGGAAGCGTAAGGAAGTCGGGGCAGGTCTCCGAGGTCGACAACCGCACGAAGAGATCGGACGCCTCCTGGAATCGACCGGCGTCGAAGCGCTGGGGCCCCAATTCGCCGCGCAGACGCTCCATCTCCTCCGCGACGACACCCAGGAACAAGGAACGGCTCACGGGTCGGCCGTCGGACAGGCAGGCGCCGTGATGGATCCACTGCCACACCTGCGTTCTCGAGATCTCGGCGGTGGCGGCGTCTTCCATCAAATGATAGAGAGGCACGCATCCCGTGCCCCGCAGCCACGCCTCGAGGTACTGCACTCCCACGCGAACGTTGTGGCGCAGACCCCCTTCCGTCCGAGTCCCCAGCGGCGGTCGCAGGAGATCCTCGGCCACGACGACGACAGCCCGTCGCTTCTGGTGAATCTGGTTGGGGGCCTGCACAAGGGTGTCGAACACGTCCCGGGCCAGCGGCACGAGCCCGGGATGGGCCACCCAGGTTCCGTCGTGCCCGTGGCTCGCCTCGAGCCATTTGTCGGCGCGGACCTTCTCGAGCGCGGCCAGGTTCGCTTCCGGGTCGTTCTTGATCGGGATCTGGGCGGCCATTCCGCCCATGGCGTGGACGCCGCGCCGGTGGCAGGTCTTGATGAGGAGCTGCCGGCAGCCGCGCAGAAACGGCTGGTCCATGGTCACCTGCCCCCGGTCCGGCAGGACCGCCCCCGGATCGCCGCGAAGGGTCTTGATGTAGGAGAAGATGTAGTCCCAGCGGCCGAAATTGAGCCCGGCCGAGTGTTCGCGCAGCTCGTACAGAATCTCGTCCATCTCCAGGGCGGCGGGCAGCGTCTCGATGAGGACGGTGGCCCGGATGCTTCCACGCGGCAGGTTCAATTCCTTCTGGGCGTACAGGAACACGTCGTTCCACAGACGGGCCTCGAGATGCCCCTGCAGCTTCGGCAGATAGAAATACGGCCCGGAACCCTGCGCCAGGAGACGGCGGGCGTTGTGGAAGAAGAACAGGCCGAAATCGAACAAGGCGGCCGGCACGGGACGACCGTCCACTTCAAGGTGCCTCTCCACGAGGTGCCAACCACGCGGCCTCACCATGAGGGTCGCGAGCCGATCCCCGAGGGAGTATTCCTTGCCCGTGGCCGGATCGAGGTGGCGTATCGTTCCTTCCACGGCCTGCTTCAGGACGACTTGTCCCCGGATCACGTTGTCCCAGGTGGGCGACAGCGAGTCCTCGAAGTCCGCCATGAACGCGTTGGCGCCGGAATTGAGACCGTTGATGACCATCTTCGCCTCGGCCGGACCGGTGATCTCCACGCGTCGATCCAGAAGGTCGGCCGGAAGCGGGGCCACGGTCCAGTGGTCCTCGCGGATCTCGCGGGTCGCCTCCAGGAAATCGGGCCGCTCTCCGGCGTCATAGCGCGCCTGCGCCTCACTGCGGCTTTCCAGAATCTGCCGCACTCGCGGCGCGAATCGACGCGCCAGACCGGCGATGAAGGCGAGCGCGGCCGGTGTCAGAACCTCATCCGAGCCGGACGAGGGCTCCCTCTGGAGAACGACCCCGGGTTCGATCTGCGGCAACTCTGCCGTGCTCTGTGACATGGAATTCACCTCCAATGACGCATGCATGATTGTGGCTTTACCCGACAGATAAGCAATAAGAAACTGAAAGACAAGGAGTTAAGTCGAGCAGGACGTGTAAAGATACTTGCGAAAATCTGTAAAGTCGTTACATTTGGATCGGTTCACGAGGCGCACGCGGGATATCCGGGGGAGACAATGGTCCAGGACAGGCTGCGGCTGGGCTCTAGGATCAGGGCGCTTCGGCGGAGTGCGGGGCTGAGCCAGGCGAAAATGGCCGAGCGCCTCGGCATATCGGCCAGCTACCTCAACCTCATCGAACACAACCAGCGCCCTCTGAGCGCCCAGGTTCTCCTCCGGCTTGCCCAGGAGTTTCAGCTCGATTTGAAATCGTTCGCTGGGGGTGAGGACGAGCGTCTGGTGGCGGACCTCCTGGAGGTCCTCGGCGATCCGATGTTCGAGCGTCTGAGCCTGACACCGGCGGACGTGCGCGACCAGGTCGGGCATTCGCCCACCGTCGCCCGGGCGTTGCTGGATCTCTATCACGCCTACCAGGGGGCCCGGACCTCGGCCGGGATCCTGTCGGAGCGTCTCTCGGAGGGGCAGGAGCTGAAGGGGGTCGAGATCTCCCGCCTTCCCTCCGAGGAGGTCAGCGACTTCATCCAGCGCCGCATGAACTACTTTCCCGAGCTGGAGGAAGGGGCCGAAAGGCTCTGGCGGGAGGCGGGGCTGGAGGGAAAGGATCTGTTCCAGGCCCTCGCCCAGTACCTCGAGCAGGTCCGCGGCGTCAGGGTCCGGATCGAGAAGATCGGGGCGATGCACGGCGCCATCCGGAGATTCGATCCGGGGCGGTCGGAGCTCCTTCTGTCGGAAGTGCTGCGCCGGGGCAGCCGCAATTTCCAGCTGGCCCACCAGGTGGGCCTGCTCGCGCTCTCGGATGTTCTCGAGCGTCTCGCGGACGACTCACCGCTGCAGACCGAGGCGGCCCGTTCGCTCTGCCGGGTGGCGATGGCGAACTATTTCGCCGCGGCCGTCCTCATGCCTTACGATCGCTTGCTCAAGGCGGCTCAGGAGGAGCGCTACGACATCGACCTGCTCGGCCATCGCTTCCGGACCAGCATCGAGCAGGTCTGCCACCGCCTGACGACGCTCCGCCGGCCGCGCGCCGAAGGCATACCGTTCCATTTCCTGCGCGTCGATGTCGCCGGCAACATCTCGAAGCGGTTCAGCGGCTCCGGCATCCGGATCGCCCGCTTCAGCGGCGCCTGCCCGCTCTGGAACGTCCACGCCGCCTTCCTGACGCCCGGGATGACCCGGGTGCAGCTGTCGCGGATGCCGGACGGCACGACCTACTTCGACGTGGCGCGCACCCTGAGCCGCGAGAGCGGCGGCTACCACGCGCAGCGCGCGGTCCACGCCATCAACATCGGTTGCCCGGTCCAGTATGCCGGCGACCTGGTGTACTCGGACGGCGTCGACCTCGGGAAACCCGCGGCGGTTCCGGTCGGCGTCACCTGCCGCCTGTGCGATCGCATGAATTGCGAGCAGCGCGCCTTTCCAGCCATCCAGAGCCCGCTCGAGATCGACGAGAACGTCCGTGGCGCGTCGTTCTATGCTTCGACGTCGGAAGGGTGACGTTGGCCGCGGCGGCGGCGGGCGACTGCAGCCAAGGTGGCAGCGCACGGTGAGGTCGATCCCACGCAGCTCGCTTCCGGACGCGGATTCGACTCCCGCCGCCTCCACCATTCTACGCACTCGCCAGGTCTTCGCAATCCAGGAGCGTCCTTGGCCTCAAATGGGGTGGGGCAGGGATTCAGAGCTAAGGACAATCCCCTCCAATCCTCGATCTGCGGCAGAAGGCGATGGCGCGGCTCGGCAAGGACTTCGCCATCCGGCAGTTCCACAACGTCGCCCTGACCAACGATGTCCTGCCCTCGGTATCCTGGAGCGAGTCGTGGACGACTGGATCGCCTCCAGGGCTAAGGCACCCCCCCCGGATCTGATCGTCTATTCCCCTCGCCATCGGGCGCGGCCTGACCCAGTCCCGTGAACGGTGCGGACGCAAAAGGCCGCGCGGCCGGCTCATTATCAGGGATCTTACCCCTCAGCGTTCCGGCAATCACCTAACTGTCAGGTGCCGCTTCCGGGGCACCTTTAAGGCGTTTCAGGGTGGGGATCCTACGGAACAACTCAGGAGGCTTCCAGCCGTGCAGCGCTACATCATAACGCGGGGCGCGATCGTCGCCTGCCTCCTAAGTATGGGGCTGCGGGTGAGCGCGGATGTGCCACAGACCACCATCACCGGGGGCGAAGGGGCCGATGGTCAATCGGCGAGCGCGCAGCTCTTCGCCAGCAGTTCGGCTGTCCTGCAGGACGGACGCGTGCTGGTGGCCGGCGGTGTCACCGCAGGCGAGACGGTGATGATCACCGGCGCGGGCTGGCAACCGGGTGAGGCAGTCGATCTGTTGCTGCAGGAAGCGCCGAAACCCCGCGGTGATCGCGCGCTGAGTGCGGCTGCGGATGAGTTTCAACCGGAACCTTCTCAGTCGCAGACGACGGTTGCAGCTAGCGACAGCCCCTGTGCGGGTAAACAGGTAGGGGATCCGTGCGATGACGGCAACCCGTGCACCGTGGGCGAGACGTGCCAGAACCCGCAGGGTGGAGGCGGAAAGATCTGCACCGGCGGCACCGCAGGACCTGCCGGTACCGTCTGCCGTGCGTCGACCGGTCCTTGCGATCCGGCCGAGAGCTGCAATGGCACGAGCACCTCTTGTCCGGCGGACGCCAGGAGTGCGGCGGGAACGAGCTGCACGTCGGACGGGAACCCGTGCACGCTGGATCAATGCGACGGCAGCAGCGCGAGCTGCCAGCACCCGGCCGGCAACGCGGGGGCCACGTGCCGCGCCTCGGGCGGTGAGTGCGATCCAGCCGAGAGCTGCAATGGCACGAGCACCTCTTGTCCGGCGGACGCCAGGAGTCCGGCGGGAACCAGCTGCACGTCGGACGGGAACCCGTGCACGCTGGATCAATGCGACGGCAGCAGCGTGAGCTGCCAGCACCCGGCCGGCAACGCGGGGGCCACGTGCCGCGCCTCAGGCGGTGAGTGCGATCCGGCCGAGAGCTGCAATGGCACGAGCACCTCCTGTCCGGCGGACGCCAGGAGTGCGGCGGGAACGAGCTGCACGTCGGACGGGAACCCCTGCACGTTCGATCAGTGCGACGGCAGCAACGTGAGCTGCCAGCACCCGGCCGGCAACGCGGGGGCGGCGTGCCGCGCCTCAGGCGGTGAGTGCGATCCGGCCGAGAGCTGCAATGGCACGAGCACCTCTTGTCCGGCGGACGCCAGGAGTCCGGCGGGAACCAGCTGCACGTCGGACGGGAACCCCTGCACGCTCGATCAGTGCGACGGCAGCAACGTGAGCTGCCAGCACCCGGCCGGCAACGCGGGGGCCACGTGCCGCGCCTCAGGCGGTGAGTGCGATCCAGCCGAGAGCTGCAATGGCACGAGCACCTCCTGTCCGGCGGACGCCAGGAGTCCGGCGGGAACCAGCTGCACGTCGGACGGGAACCCGTGCACGCTCGATCAATGCGACGGCAGCAGCGTGAGCTGCCAGCACCCGGCCGGCAACGCGGGGGCCACGTGCCGCGCCTCGGGCGGTGAGTGTGACCCGGCTGAGACCTGTGACGGAGCGAGCGGTACCTGTCCAGCGGATGCCAAGAGCCCGGCGGGGTCGACTTGCCGCCCCTCAGGTGGTGAGTGCGACCCGGCTGAAAGCTGCGATGGCACGAGCACCTCTTGTCCGGCGGACGCCAGGAGCCCGGCGGGAACCAGCTGCACGTCGGACGGGAACCCGTGCACGCTGGATCAATGCGACGGCAGCAGCGTGAGCTGCCAGCACCCGGCCGGCAACTCGGGGGCGGTCTGCCGCGCCTCAGGCGGTGAGTGCGATCCGGCCGAGAGCTGCAATGGCACGAGCACCTCCTGTCCGGCGGACGTCAGGAGTGCGGCGGGAACGAGCTGCACGTCGGACGGGAACCCGTGCACGCTGGATCAATGCGACGGCAGCAGCGCGAGCTGCCAGCACCCGGCCGGCAAC
>DASQAT010000029.1 GCA_035635555.1 Candidatus Dormiibacterota bacterium | reverse complement strand
GCGGGGAGACTCCCTGTAGAAAGAACCGTGCCGGGAGCGAGAAAACTCAGGAAGTCGTCAGCAACGCCTGACCGGAGCCCCTGCCGCGCCTCCCGAAGACCGGCGTCCGGTCGGACCTGAACAGGAGTCCATCCTTCCCGTTCTCATCCGGACACCCATCCACACGCTTGTCGGGCATTTTCCTACTGCGTGCCGCCGCGCCGCTTCTTCACCGGCTCCCGGACGGCGCCATGGTCCCGCAGGGCGTCGTCGAGCTGCGGCTCGACCACCTTGCGGTAGCAGTCCGGGCAGATGCCGTGGCTGAACTGCACGTCGGTGTGCGTTGACACGTACTGCTCGACCTGCTGCCAGTAGTTCTGGTCATCGCGAATCTTCTTGCAGTACGAGCAGATCGGGAGCAGTCCGCGCAGCTGGCGGACGCGGGTCAGGGCTTCTTCGAGCTCGGTGACCCGGGCCGCGAGCATGGTCTGCAGCTCGACGATGCGCGTGCCGACCTGGACACGGGCCTTGAGCTCCTCGTGGTCGAAGGGCTTGGTGACGTAATCGTCGGCGCCGGCCTGCAGCCCGGCGATCACGTCCTCCTTGCGGCCGCGCGCCGTCAGAAGGATGAGGTGCAGGGGGCCCTGATCGGGGAGCCCGCGGGCGCGCCGGCAGATCTCCACCCCGTCGATCTCGGGCATCATCCAGTCGAGGATGGCCAGCCTCGGGGCGCCGGGGGCGTTGAGTCCCGCCCAGGCCTCCGTGCCATTGCTGGTGGTCGTGACCTCGTAGCCCCACTTCAGGAGCGTGGCCTCGAGGACGCGCCGTGAAACAGGGTCGTCTTCCGCGATCAGGATCTTCATGCCGCATGCTCCTCTGCGAGCCTGGCGAGCGCCTTCTTCAGGCGGCCCATCTCTTTCTCCAGCGGCGTCCAGGCCCGGCGCGCCCCTGTCAGGTCCCCGTCGTGTCCCAGTCTCTCCATCCGCATCGTCGCCTCGAAGACGGCCCGCGCTCCGAAGTTCGCGACCGCCCCCTTCAAGGTGTGAGCCGCGCGCTCGACGGACGTGGCGTCCCGCGCCTCGAGCGCCTTCTTGAGGTCCCGCATGAGGCGCGGGGCGCTCTCGAAGAACAGATCCACGACCTCCGCAAGGAGCCCGGTGTCACCGTCCAGCCGGGCCATCAGCGCCTCCTCATCGATCACCCCGCCGCGCCGGCTGGACGCCGGTGCCTGGGCCGGCGCCGGGGCGCCTCCGGGAGAGACTTCTTCCAGAGGTTTCTGGCTCAGGACGCCGTCCAACACTTCGAACAGATCCTTGGCCTGGATCGGCTTCGCAAGGTAGCCGTCCATGCCGGCCGCGAGACAGCGCTCCCGGTCCCCTTTCATGGCGTGGGCGGTCATGGCCACGATCTTCAGGTGCTTGCCGGTCGTCCGCTCGCGCTCCCTGATCGCGGCGGTCGCCTCCAGGCCGCCCATCTCGGGCATCTGCAGGTCCATGAGCGCCACCTCGAAGGCGCGCGCCCGGGAGAGATCGAGGGCCTCGCGTCCGGTGTGGGCGATCGTCACCTTGTGGCCGCGGCGCTCCAGCATGCGCGCCGCCACCGCGCGGTTGACGGGGTTGTCCTCGACCAGAAGGATGCGCAGGCGCCGCTTCTCCTCGCGCAGCGTGTGACGGGTGATCAGACGGCTGCGTCGCGCCCCCGCCGCCGGGGGGTGGAGCACGGTCATGATCAGATCGAGGAGCTCGGAGCGCCGCGTGGGCTTCGTGAGGTAGGCGGAGATCCCGACCTCCCGGCAGCGCGCCGCTTCGCCCCGCTGCCCCCCCGAGGTCAGCATGATCAGATCCAGCCCCTTCAGGTCCCGGTCGCGGTGGATGCGCTCCGCGACCGTGAAGCCGTCCATGCCGGGCATGTTGGCGTCCAGGACCACGAGGCGGAAGGGCCGGCCGCGGCGGGCGGCGCCCCGCAGCGTCGCCAGGGCCTTCTCTCCGCCGTCCACCGTCACGGGTTTCATGCGCCAGGCCTCGAACATCTCCTCGAGAATGCGGCGGTTGGTGGCGTTGTCGTCCACCACGAGCACCGGCAGGTCCTGCAATTCCACGGGAAGCTGCGACGCGGCCGCGGGCGCCCGGCCGAGCTGCAGGCCGAAGCGGCCGCTGAAGCGGAACGTGCTGCCGCGACTGACCTCGCTGTCCAGCTCGATCCGCCCGCCCATCAGCTCCACGAGCTGCGAGGAGATGGTCAGACCCAGGCCGGTGCCCCCATATTTGCGTGTGGTCGAGCCGTCCGCCTGGGTGAAGGCCTCGAAGACCGTCTCGTGCTTCTCCTTCGGTATGCCGATGCCCGTGTCGCTGACGGCGAACCGGAGCTGGACGTGGTCCGGCGCGGGGGGGTCGGATTCCACCCGCACCACGACCTCGCCCCGCTCGGTGAACTTGATGGCGTTGCCGACCAGGTTGATGAGCACCTGGCGCAGGCGCCCCGGGTCTCCGACGACCGTGTCGGGGACCTCCGGGAGAACGTGGCAGGCCAGCTCCAGGCCCTTGGCGTGGGCGCGCACCGCGAGGATCCGCATCGTGTCGTCCAGGCAGTCGCGCAGACCGAACTCGATCGGCTCGATCTCGAAGCGCCCCGCCTCGATCTTCGAGAAGTCGAGGATGTCGTTGATCAGGGTCAAGAGGGCGTCCGCGGAGCTCTTGACCATGTCCAGGTACTCGCGCTGCTCGGGCCGGATGCGGCCGTCGAGGAGGAGCTCGGTCATGCCGATGATGCCGTTCATCGGCGTGCGGATCTCGTGGCTCATGTTGGCCAGGAACTCGCTCTTGGCCCGGCTCGCCTGCTCGGCCGCTTCCTTCGCCTTCTGCAGATCCAGCTCGGCCTGTTTGCGCGCCGTGATGTCGGTGAAGCTGCCGTCGGCGTAAGTGTCCGCCCCTTTCCTGTACGTGCCGAGGGTCCTGTCGTACAGCCAGATCCAGGCGCCGTCCTTGCGCCGGATGCGGTACTCGACCTCGAACTTCCGGTTGGCCTCGAACAGCCCGCGGTACGCCTCCTTCACCATGACGACGTCATCGGGGTGGATGCGGGCGAACCACAGGCCGGCGTCGGCGTAGATCTCCTCCGGCGTGAACCCGTACACCGTTTCCACGTTGGGGCTGATGAACACCGTGTGGCCACTCGAGTCGGAGGTCCAGGTGACGTCCGGAATGTTGGCGACCAGCGAGCGGTATTTCTCCTCGCTGCGGCGCAGCGACACCTCGGCCCGCCGGCGCTGGATGATCGGTCCCAGCTGCGTGCCGATCTGGGTCATCACCAGGAGGAGCTTGTCGTCCCGGTCGATCTCCCGGGTCGTGAAGAACTCCAGGACCGCCTCGACCTCCCCGCCGACGATGACCGGGATCGCGAACCCGGCCCGTATCGAGGCCTCCCGCGCCGCCTGCGCCCGGGGAAAGTCCGACTCCAGGGGGAAGTCCCTGACCCAGGCCGGCACCCCGGTCGCCATGACCGCGCCCGGCAGCCCCTCGCCGCGTCTCAGGATCGTCCTCTCGGTCGTCTCACGAAACACGGAGAACCGCGCCGGGTCCTCCAGGTGCCAGATCGGCATCGGAACCAGCTGGTCCGGCCCCTCCTGCGAGCGCATGTACACGTGCCCGACGGGCCATCCGATCAGGCCGCCGACGGCATTCAGGCAGCCCTGCAGCTGCTCCTCGATGGTGGTCGTCTCGTTCGCCAGCTCCGCCACCGTGCGCAGGAGCTGGATGTAGGCGAGCTGCTGCTGCAGCTCGCGCGTCCGCTCCTGGACCCTCTGCTCCAGCGCTTCGCGCGCCCCCTCGAGCGCGCGATCGCGCTCCTGGATCTGGCTGAGCATGTCGTTGAAGCCGTCGATCAAGAGCCCCACTTCGTCGCGACTGTGGCGGGGCGCGCGCACGGCGTAGTTCTTCTCCATCGCGACCAGACGCGTCGCTCCGACGAGGTCCAGGATCGGCTCCGAGATGACCCCCTGCAGCCTGGACGCCAGAAGGAGCGCCAGGATCCCGGAGGCCGCCATCACCACCAGGACGATGACGAGGTAGCGCTGGATGCGCAGCACCATGAGGCTGAGGTCGGACACCAGATAGACGGTGCCGATGCGCTCGTTGTCCATGAGAACGGGTCCGAACAGAAGCAGCCGCCGGGACTCGAAGCGGTACCCGCCGGCTTCGGGTGACCTCGGGATGGCCTCGGCGCCCGCCCCGGGGCGCAGGTAACGCGCGAACAGGACGTCGTCCGGCCCGAAGATCGCGGCGGCGACGATCTGCTGCTTCGCCCCGAGGGTGGCCAGGGTCTCCTCCGCCGCCTTGGAATCCTTGAACGACAGGGCGGCGGTGCTGTTGTCGGCGATGATTCCCGCGAGGGTGGACAGCTCCTGCGCCATCGTCTGCCGCATGGTGACCAGCTCGTACGTCATGAATCCGAGGCAGGCCAGAAGCAGCGCCGCGCAGCTGGTCAGCATCATCAGGAGCGTCAGCTTGCGTTTGATCGAAAGGTCCTTGAACGCGATCACGGCGCCCCCAGCAGGTGCTTCCTGTCCCGGACGAGTCTCCCCAGCTTCAGGATCTTGGAGCTGATCTGGAGATGGGCCCGCGCGGCGGCATCCACGTTGATCTCGAAGCGGACCATGTTCTCGTCCAGCGCGAGCCGCATCACGCCGCCGCTCTGGGCGAAATGGTCGAAGTCGGAGACGGTCAGGACGCTGGCGCCGTGCAATCGCTTCAGCACGTCGTCCACATTGGGGGCCTCGGAGCGCCCGAGGTAAAGCACGTGACACGCGACCAGGTCTTTCGCGTCCTTCACGCCGACGACCTCGACCGGGTGGCCGCTCACGGTCTTGCCGGCCACGGTGTGGACCAGCGAATCCTCGAATTGATCGTCTCCGAGGACCACGAAGACGAAGGGGGCGGCCGGGTCGACGAAGGCCTCGGGAGGCCAGTCGACGAACTTGGCGACGGTGTAGACGAAGCTCGCCTTGACTTCGTGCTCGAAATTCGCGGGCGGGGTGTTCTGGGCCCGCGGGGCTCCGATGAGGGCGGCGCACAGGACGAGACAGGCGGCGGCTCGGCCGGGCGCGCGGATGGGTCCGGGACGGCGGCGTGCCGCCTGAGGCCTCATGATCTCTCCAGGGAGACAGACGCCGACCGCCAACGACAGCGCGCGCCGTCCCCGTGCCGGGCTCGAAGCTCCCGGCTGGCGGCTCGAAATATATGTTCGCGCTCCGGGACCCGCAACGCACGGGGGGAGCGGAAACGTCGGATCTCCGAGGGGTTGCGGTCGCGACACCCCCGGCGTCCGCCGGTGGGAGGCGATCCGATCGCAGTCCTGGGCTATACTGCCCGTCAAAATTCTGGCCGCTGCCCCCTGAACAGGATCAGGAAGCGAGGGACGCGGCGCGGGGGGGGTATGGCCAAGCCCGAGTTCGTCACCCGGAACAGTCCGCGCCTCACGCTCCAGGGGGCCCGCCTCATCCTGGCGGCGGCGGCGCGCCGGGCCGCGGCCATCGGTGTGCCCATGGACATCGCGGTGGTCGACGACGCGGGCCACCTGCTGGCGTTCAACCGGATGGACGGCGCCAAGCTCAGCAGCATCGACATCGCGGTCTCGAAAGCCTGGACCGCGGCCTGCGCGCGCCGGGCCACCCACGAGTACGCCGAGATGGCGGCTCCGGGCCGGCCGGCGTTCGGCATCAACATCGGCAACCAGGGCCGGTTCATGATCGTGGGCGGCGGGCTGCCGATCTTCGTGGACGGCCGCATCGTCGGCGGCATCGGCTGCAGCAGCGGCACGACCCAGCAGGACCGGGACGCCGCGACCGCCGGAATAGGTGCGCTGTCGGCCCGCACGCGACCCGCGCGGCGCAGACCCGGGGCGCGCCGCACCCGATGATCCGGCGCTCCGATCCTCAACCCGGCCGCTTGACCGTCCGAGCGTCGATCGCTAGACTGTAGACTCTTCTCAACGCACGAACGAACGTGGCCGCGGGAGCCGGCATCCCGGACCTCCCCGGGGCGTTTCTTCCGCCGGCCGGAATGGAGACACCGCATGTCCACGATGCCCCAGCCAGGGACGCAGACGACCGGAGCGGCGGTACCCGCACCGGAAGCCGGGTCGATCCCGAGGATCGGCGACGTCGCCCCCGATTTCACCGCGATCACCACGCAGGGCGAGCTCACCTTGTCGAAGTGGCAGGACGGACAGTGGGTGGTGCTGTTCAGCCATCCTGCCGACTTCACCCCCGTCTGCTCCACGGAGCTGACGGAGCTGGCGCGGCGCAACGCCGAGTTCGAGAAGCGCAAGACGCGGCTCATCGGCCTGTCGATCGACTCGATCCACAGCCACCTCGCGTGGCGGCAGAACCTCAAGCAGATCTTCGACGTCCTGATCCCCTACCCGATGATCGCCGACAACAACGCGGCGGTGGCCGTGAAGTACGGAATGATCCATCCGGGAGCGTCCGCCACGGCGACGGTGCGCGCCGTGTTTTTCATCGACCCGAAGCGCGTGGTGCGGGCTCTCGTCTACTATCCGCTCAACGTCGGAAGGAACGTGGACGAGATGGTGCGCATCCTGGACGCGCTGCAGACCGTGGACCAGAACTCCGTGGCCTGCCCGGTCAACTGGAAACCGGGGGACGAGGTGATCGTTCCGCCCCCCAAGACCGAGAAGGAGGTCGAGCAGCGCCTGGCCTCGAACTTCAAGAAGCTCGACTTCTATCTGATGAAGAGACCGCTGTAGGACGGGACGCGGCCCGATCCCGACGGGGGCGCGGAGCCGATGCCGCGCCCCCGTCGCGCGGGGCGTCGTTTCACGCGGAGCCGGTCCCCGTCGACGAGGCCTCCTGCCACATCTCCCGGAACATCTCGATCGATCCCACGGCGTATCCCGCGTAGTGGTTGTTGAAGTAGCCGTAGACCGTCGTCCCGCGACCGAGGAGGCCGCGGAGCGCCGGGATCCAGCGTCGCAGGTCGCGCCGGCGGTCCACGACCAACCTGTCCCGGCGCGTCGTCCTCGCCTCGATCTCCTTGCGGTCTCCGAGCCAGCGGACGTAGGTGAAATCGGCCGTCAGGACGTTCCCCTTCTTCTTCAGGACCTGATCGACTCCGAAGAACCACGGATGGTCGATGAGGGCCAGCGCCGCGCCGTTGAGTCGCAGGACGTCGAGGAACCGGGCGGTCACGAACGTCTTGTTCCGCACCTCGACGGCGTACCGCCGGCCGCGCGGCAGCGAAGGGAGGAAGCGCTCCAGCCGATCGATGAAGGGGTTCGGATCGGGGAACTCCTCCTTGCGGAAATAGCGGAATTGCAGGAGCAGCGGGCCGAGCTTGTCGCCCAGCCGATCCATCACGCGCACGAAGGCGAGGGTTTCCCCGGCGCATCCGTCGAGGAGCTTCTCGTGCGTGATGATCTGCGGGAACTTGGCGGCGAACACGAACCCCGCCGGCGTGCGCTCGCGCCAGGCGTCGACCATCCTCTCGCCGGGGATGCCGTAGAACGTGGCGTCCACCTCGACGGTGTCGTAGCGCGAGGCGTAGTGGGCCAGGTAATCGGAAGGAGGCGTGCCGGGCGGGTAGAACACGCCTTCCCACGACGGGGCGCTCCAGGAGGAGGCGCCGATGCGCAGCCGGCTGTCACCGGGTCCCAAGGCGGCGCGCTCAGACTTCCCGGAGGGCCTTCACGATCTCGCGGCAGAAGGCCGGGAGATCGTCCGGTTTCCTGGAGGTGATCAGGTTCCCGTCCCGCACCACCTCCTGATCGACCACCTCGGCGCCGGCGTGCCGCAGATCGTCGCGGATCGCCGCGTAGCAGGTCAGACGCCGTCCCCTGACGATGCCGGCGGAGGCCAGGACCCATCCGGCGTGGCAGATCGCCGCGACCATCCTCGTCTTCTCGTTCAGCCGGCGCACGAGCGCCAGGACCGCCTCGTCCTGGCGCAGGCGGTCGGGAGCCCAGCCACCCGGCACGACGACGCCGATGAAGTCGTCGCCTTTCGCGTCCGCCGCCGCGACTTCGGCGCGGATCGGATAGCCGTGCTTGGAGACATACTCCTTCGCCTGGGGCCCGACCACGACCGCCCGATAGCCCTCCTCGCGCAGGCGGTACAGCGGCACCCACACTTCCATGTCCTGATAGTCGTTCTCCACGAGAACCGCCACGCTTCCCTTGGCCACGCGCACCTCCCTCGATCGCCGCGCGGGCGCGCGGCCGCTCAAGACCGGGACGGGACGCTCCGTCCCTCGAACTGCTCGATCGCCGCCTTCAGATCGGGGTCGAGGGGGCGGCTCCGGCGGACCGCGTAGTCGTACATCACCTGCACGGTGCGTCCCTCCGCCACGTTCCGCCCCGACCGCTCGTCGCGCAGGAGGTACTCGAATGCGAACGAGGACCGTCCGAACCACGCGACGCGCACGTGGCAGCAGAGGTCGTCCTCGTTCGTGGTGGGACTGCGGAAGTCGCACTCGGCCCGCGCCAGGATATAGTCCAGGTTGCGGCGCGATCGAATCCCCGGAACGGCGCGCCAGTAGGCGATGCGGGCGTTCTCGAAATAGGTGAAGTACACCGCGTTGTTCACGTGACCCATGCTGTCCATGTCCCGGAAGCGCACGTCGACCGGGACCGCCAGCGCGTACCCCTCGGCCTTCGCCGCCCGGCTCACCACATCGCGGCCCCGCCGTCGATGTTGATCGCCTGCCCCGTGATCCCGGCGCCGGTGTCGGAGGCCAGGAACAGGGCCAGGCGCGCCACCTCCTGCGGCGTGATGAAGCGGCCGAGAGGAACCCGCTGCTCCGCGCGCGCGCGGAACTCCGCCGGCGCGATGCCGTCCCGCAAGGCCCCTTCCTCGATCCCGGCCCGCGACATCTCCGTGTCGACCCAGCCGGGGCAGAGCGCGTTGACCGTGATCTTCCGCGGGGCGACCTCGAGGGCGAGGGCCCTCGTGTAGCCGACGACGCCGTGCTTGCTGGCGCAGTAGGCGGTGTACCCGGGCACCCCGAACTTGCCGAGGACCGACGACAGGTTGAGGACGCGGCCGCTGCCCCCCGAGGGCATGTGGCGCAACGCCTCGCGCGTGCAGTAATGAAGACCGGTGAGGTTGGTGGAGAGGATCTCCAGCCACTTCGCGTCGACCTTCTCGTCCTGTCCCGGCGCGTCGCCCGCTGCGATAGGCGTCATCCCGGAGGCGCCGGCGTTGTTGACCAGGATGTCGATCCGGTCCCACACCTCCACGACGTTGCCGATCATGACCTCCACCTCGTCCCTGTCCGTGACGTCGCAGCGGAACGGCACGATGCGGTGGTCCCCCGAGTTCAGCTCCATCGTGAACGACTGGAGGGCCTTGGTGTTGCGCGAGGCGACGGCGACCCTCGCCCCCTCCTTGTAGAACAGCTCGGCGATGCTCCGCCCGATGCCGCGGCCGCCTCCGGTCACCACCGCCACCCGTCCTTCCAGAAGCATCAGCCCCTCCTCTGTTGATGTTCGAATGAGCCGGGCGCGATGCCGGTGCGCAGGCATTCCTGGAGGGCCTCGCGCGTGCTCCGGAAGGCCAGATCGTCCCAGGGAATGCCCCCGGGATCGAAGGCGCGCACCTCCAGCGCCTCCACCCCGCCGCGGATCTCGCCCCCCACGATGTCGGCGTCGTAGACCACGACGATCACCGGCCTTCCGGTGTACGAGTAGACGTTGACGAGACGCGTCAGGCGGATCACCGCACCGATCTCCTCCCTCGCCTCGCGCAGCGCCGCCTCCTCCAGCGACTCGCCTCGATCGACGTAGCCGCCGGGGAACACCCACCTGCCGTAGGACGGCTCGATGGCGCGGCGCAGCATCACGATCTTCCCGTCCGCCCGGCAGATCGTCCCTACGGCGACCTTGGGATCCAGGTAGAAGACGAACCGGCACGCGGCGCACACCAGCCGGGGCGGGTCGTGGCTGAAGACAACCCGCCTCTCGAGCCGGCCGCCGCAACGCGGGCAGTGCGTGTAGGGTCCCGCTCCGTCATCGTGGACGAAATCGTCGGTCATGCCGTCCGCGCCCCCTTGAACAGGAGGCTCTGCCTCTCGAACTTCAACCGGTCCCCTTCCTTCCACACCCTCAGACCGCACAGGTCCCGTTCGACACACGCCTCGAGCATGAGACGCGCCCGCTCCCGGCGATCGGGTGGCGGGTATGCCCGGTCGACCCACTCGTCGAAATCGATGACCAGCGTGATCGGGAGCTCCTCGAAGTCCACGAGACCTGCCGCCGCCGCCATCGATCTGAGATCGCCGCGCGTGAGCGTGCGCGCGTGCGACACGTCGCGCAGACTCTCGATGGTCTCGTGGTAGGTGCGCTTCGACTCGTCGTCGGGCGCGCGCATGTCCTCCACCACGAGGTGACCGCCCGCACGCAGGACCCGGGCCATCTCACGGATGGCACCCGACGGGTCGCTGACGTGATGCAGCGAGTTGCGGCAGACCACCACCTCGAAGGTCGACTCCCGGAACGGCAGCCGGCCGGTATCTCCCTGCACGAAGCGCCCTCCCCTCGACGCGGCCTCCCGGAGCATCGCCAGCGTCAGGTCGATGCCCACCGCCAGAAGGCCCGCCCGCTGGAGCGCCGCCATGACGATGCCGGGTCCGCACGCCACGTCGAGCGCGCGCTCCCCCGCTCGCGCTCCGGTGAACTCGATCAGCCGCCGCAGGCGCCGGGGATCGGTCTGCAGGGGGCTCCGGGCGAAGTCGCGGGCCTGCCGCGCGAATGCCTCCTGGACGATCGACTCGCGGCTTCTCGCCGGGACCTCGTCCTCCATGCCGACCTCTCGCCGAAGGACCCTCATTCTACCTCGACTCCCCCTCCGACCCCGCGCCCGGTGGCATCGGGCAGCGTGCTATAATTCGCGCCTCATGCGGGGCCGCACCTCCGGCGAATCGCGGCGGGGCGGCCCTTTTCCGGAGAGACCCCCGGTGCGACCACGCCAGGACCGGCAGACGGCCATGCTCCTCCTTCTTCTGGCGCTGTTCCACCCTGTCTTCGGCGCGCCACCCCCGCCCGGCAAGAAGGACACCGGCGCGGGCACGAAGCCGCCGATCGAGCTGCACGTGGGCATCCGCGACCTCGTCTACATCGGCCAGCCCCTCGACGAGCTGATCAAGAAATTCCCCGGCGCCAAGGTGCACCCCTTCTCGGGCCAGGACGACGCGACGAACGTACGGATCGCCGAGGCGGGGATCTCGTGCATCGCCGTGGGGAACCCCGGAGAGCTGAAGCTGGCCTCGATCGGCTTCAATCTGGACGGAGTGTACGATGGCATGGCCGAGACGCCCTACCGGACCGGCAAGGGGATCGGCAAGGGATCCACGGTCAACGATCTTCTGGAGGCCTACGGACAGCCGTTCGAAGTGCTCGGGCAGGAGGCGCGAGGCGCCCTGCGCAAGCGTCCCCCGGTCGAATCCTCTGCGGCGCCCAAGATGTACCAGTACAAGAACGAGGACGGAGGCATCCAGACCTTCTTCCTGGTGCAGGACCACCTGGTGCGGCGCGTCGTCGTGAACGATCTGAAGCCGCTCGACCAGCACGTGGTCAAGGGGCGTCCGAAGAAGTGACCCCCCCGGCGGTCTCCCCGCCCGCCGCGCGCTGCCGCACCGTCTTCCTCGCCCAGAGCGCCGCACCGACCGTGGCCATGATCGCCGCGGACGCGATGTACGGGTAGGTGCGGCCGGGACCGTACAGCGCCCCGGCGGCCATCGGTCCGAGGATCCTGCCGGCCGAGTCGAACGAATCCATGATCCCGATCGCGGCCCCCTGACCGCGTTTCGTTCTCTTGCTGATCAGGGAGGCGTTGGTCGGCCGCATGATCTGGTTCCCCACGCCGCCGACGACCAGCGCCGCGGTGAGCGCAACGCGGCCGTTCGCGGCGATCACCAAGAGGAATCCGAGCGCGTTGATCAGGAGCCCGCTCACCAGGACGTTCTCCTCCCCGAAGGCGGCGATCCAGCGACCGAGGAGGAACCCCTGCACCAGGAAGACGGCGATCCCCATGAACAGGAACATGAGGCCCATGTCGCCCGCGCCGAAGCCGAAGCGATCCTGGATGAACCAGGGAAAGATCGATTCGAGGGAGGCCATGGAGAAGGTGACGAAGAAGGCCACGAGGTAGAACGTCAGGAGCGGGCTCGCCACGGCCCTCCACGGTCGGGGGATGACCGGCGGCTCGGGCGACGGCACCTCCGACGAGACCGGCGCCTCCGTCGGATGAATCGCGGCCACGTCCTCTCCCTCGGCCGGACGCGGCCTCGTCCCCAGACTCTCGCGCAGAAGCAGCGCGGCGAGGACGCAGGTCACGAGGTTCAGTCCCGACGCCGCCAGAAACGGGACCCCGTGTCCGAAGCGAGACAGCGACCCGCCGATTCCGGGACCGAATATGAAGCCCAGCCCCATGGCCGCTCCCATCAGACCCATACCGCGCCCGCGGCTCTTTTCGTCCGTGACGTCGGCGACGTAGGCCATGGCCGTCGGCAGCGCCGCGGACGACATGAGTCCCGAGAGAGCGCGCGCGACGTACAGCAGCGTCAGCCGGGACGAGATCCCGAACAGCGCCAGACCGACGGCGTTCCCGAGCAGGCCGGCGACCAGGATCGGCTTGCGCCCCAGGCGATCCGAGAGGTGTCCCCACACGGGCGCGAACAGGAACTGCATCAGGGAGTACAGGGTGAAGAGAAAGGTCGCCTGGGGCACGGTGGCGTGGCTGGCCTCGGCCTGGTAGACGATGTTGGGGATGATGATCCCCACGCCCAGCATCAGCAGGAAGAGCGTCAGGAAAAGGATCGCGAGCGCCCGCCTGTCCAGCACCACTCCTCCGGTTCCCACGCAGGGGGTCCCGATTCTAGGAACCGATTCCCGCGAAGTCAATCACTTCCCGGACGACCGCATCTTCGCCTCCACGCAGGCGGGCCGGGGCGCGCGGCAGGGGCGTGGCTCATGTTCGCTCGCGCGGCGCACGCGGTGCCCCGGTCGCGCGCATGGCGCGGCTCAAAATCGCCACGCCCCTGCCGCGCGCTCCGGCCCGCCTCGCAGGGCTGACGATGACCTCACCGTCCCGTAAAGGACTACTCGCACGACCGCGGGTGCACGAAGTGAGCACCGCGAAGCACTGGGATCCGGATGGGGAGCGGCGGGCCTGCCGCCGGGTCGCGCCGATTTTGAGCCGCGCCATGCGCGTGAGCAAGGCTTGAGTACCCCGCGCGAGTGACATGAGGCGCGACCCGGCGGCAGGCCCGCCGCGCCGACTCGGGATAGCTCGGTCAGCCCCGGTGCTCGCGTTGACGCACCTGCGAGCGGGCGATAGACTGCCTCTCACATGGATCAGGAACGGATCGACGACGTCCTCGTCGTGGGCGGCGGGATCATCGGTCTCTCGATCGCGCGCGAGGCGGCGCTCCTGGGCCTGCGCGTGCGCCTCCTGGATCGGGGAAAGATCGGCGGAGAGGCCAGCGGCGCGGCGGCCGGGCTTCTCAGCCCGCAGGCCGAGGCGGACCGCGCGGGTCCTCTCTTCACCCTTGGCCTCGCGAGCCGCGATCTCTTCCCCGAGTTCGCGGCCGGTGTCGAGGAGGAGAGCGGTCTGGACCCCGCTCTGTGGCGCCGCGGCACTCTCGTCGCCGCGCGCTCCGGCCGGGAGACGGAGGAGCTGGACCGACGCTTCGCCTTCCAGCGGGCGCTCGGTCTGCCCGCGGAGCGGATCGGCGGCGAGGCGCTGCGCCGCATGGAGCCGGCGCTCCATCCCGACTGGTGCGAGGCGCTGTACCTGCCGCGCGACCTGTCGGTGGACAACGTCGTCCTGGTCGAGGGTCTCAGGCTTTCGGCTTCGCGTCTCGGGGTCCGCCTGCAGGAGGATGCGCGCGCCGACAGGCTCCTGGTGGAAGAGGGCCGCGTGGTCGGGGTGGGCATCGGCGGCGGGCGTGCGCGCGCCGGCGCCGTCGTGATCGCCGCCGGCGCATGGTCGGCGGAGATCGCCGGGATCGATCCCCCGCTGCCGTTGCGCCCGGTCCGTGGCCAGATCGTCTGTCTCGGTCCCGCCGCCGCTCCCGTCTTCCCGATCTTCGGCCCCGACTGCTATCTCGTGCCGCGACGCGACGGGCGCGTTCTGGCGGGCAGCACGATGGAGGATGCGGGCTTCGACAAGTCCGTGACGGGAGCGGCTCTCAGGGACCTCAGCGCCGGCGCCCTGGCCCTCGTCCCCGGGCTCGCGACGGCGCCGTTCCATTCTGCCTGGGCCGGTCTGAGGCCCGCTCTTCCCGACGGCCTTCCCGCCATCGGCCGGGCCGCCCCGGGTCTCCTGCACGCCTGCGGACACCTGCGCAATGGAATCCTGCTCGCGCCGGTCACCGCGCGTCTCGTCGCGCGACTGCTCGCGGACCAGGATCCCGGCATGGATCTGTCTCCCTTCGATCCAGGTCGGTTCCAGGACTGGAACGGGGGGGTGGTCGACGCGGAGGTGCCGGGGCCGGTCAGCGGCCCTGCTGGGCCTTCACCGTCTCGCGCGTGCGCCTCTCGTGCTCGACGAGGAAGTCCTTCTTGAGCCTTTCGACCAGGTCGTCGCGTCGATCGTAGAGTCTCTTCAGCCGGCGCGGCTTGGCCCGCGACACGGCGTACGCGACGATGAGCGGGACGGCGATCGTGCTGTCGGCGTACACCACCACCGAGTCGGTGAGCTTGTCCGGGTCGACCTTTCCCCAGGAGACCGCCTCCGCGGGGGTCGCCCCCGACAGGCCGCCGGTGTCCGGCCGGGCGTCGGTGACCTGGATGTAGTAGTCGTGGCCGCGGTCCGCGAGACCGAGGATTTCCTGGATCTGCGGCTCGGTCTGCAGGACGAAATTCTTGGGGGAGCCGCCGCCCAGCATGAGCACGCCGCTCTTGCCCTCCCGCTGCTTGGCCGCGTAGACGATGCCGGCGGTCTCGTTGACGTCCCGCGACACGTCGATGCGCGGACCGACGCCCCGCATGGCCAGCTCGGCGACGTTCATGCCGATCGAGGAGTCGCCGGGCGACGACACGTAGCACGGGACTCCGGCGCGGTACGCCACCGTGAGGACGCAGGTGTCCACGACACCGATCTCCTTCTCACGGGCCGCCAGGTACTTCCCGAGCAGGTAGTGCAGCTCGGCGGTCCCCATCTCCTTGTCGAAGGCCTTCTCCGCCATGACGGCGCGCAGGTAGTTGTCGGTGTCGAGCAGGACGTTGTAGTCGAACAGGACGTCGTAGATGCGGATGACGCCCTCGCGCCGCAGGAGCGTGTCATCCACCTCGTGCGAGCCCCGGTGCAGCGACATGCCGAGCCCGTAGTGCGTGTCGTGGTAGAGGTTCGCGCCCGTCGACGCGATCCAGTCGACGAATCCCGACTGGATGAGCGGGATGATGCACGACCGTCCGACGCCGGCCGGCGTCAGGGCGCCGGAGAGGCTCAGCCCGACGGTGACGTCCTCCTGGAGCATCTTCTCCGTCAACAGACGGCAGGCCTTCTGCAGACGTCCGCCGTTGTAGGCGAGGAAGGTGTCGTCGATCAGCCGATCGACGGTCATGCCGCCGCGGATGGGATCGGGATAAATCCTCTGGCCCGAAAGAAGATTTTTCTTGTGAGCCATCTCCGCCCTTGCTGTTCGGTGATCGCGAGCGAACTTCGTGGAACTGCAACCGATGATAGCACGCGCGATCCGCGCCGCGCAATATCGCGGGCCGTTTCCAGCGCGTTCCATCTCGCGGAGCGCGCGCGCCGGCGCGCGCCGTCAGGTCGGCCGGATCGGGAAGGAGGCGGGCGGGACCCGGAACGATCTCAGGCGGAGAACGACGTGCCGCAACCACACGTCGATTTGGCGTTCGGGTTGGTGAAGCTGAACCCGGTGCCGTTCAAGCCGTCCGAGAAATCGAGCGTCGTCCCGTTCAGGACGAGATAGCTCTTGGTGTCGACGAAGATGCGCACGCCGTTCTCCTCGTAGACCTTGTCGCCCTCGACGGGCTCCTTCTCGAAGGCCAGCTTGTACGACATGCCGGAGCAGCCGCCTCCGACGACCGCGACCCTGAGGCCGTGGCCCTCCAGACTTTCCTTGTGCAGAATGGTCTTGATCTGTTCGGCCGCCTTGTCCGTGACGTGAATCATCGTTCCTCCTGGTAGTCGTTCATCGCGCTGATATCCCGGCCCCGCCGCGCGCCGCCGCGTACAACGGGGAGATGGCCCGCAGCCTCTTGACCGCCGCGTCGACGCGATCGACGACCTCGTCGACCTCGTCCCGTGTGTTGAAGCGGCCCAGACCGAAGCGGATCGATGTGACCGCCTCCGCGTCGCTGAGCCCCATGGCGCGCAGGACGTGCGACGGCTCCTTCTTCGCCGAGGTGCAGGCGGATCCGGACGACACGGCGACATCGTCGAGCGCCATCAGGAGCGCCTCCCCCTCCACGTACGCGAAGCTGAGATTGAGGTTGTGCGGCAGTCTCTCGACGGGGTGGCCGTTGAGCCGCACGTCGTCGATCCGTTCCGTGATGCGGCCGTGCAGGCGGTCGCGCAGGGCGCGCAGACGCACCGACTCCCCGGGCATCTCGGACGCGGCGATCTCGAGTGCTTGACCCATGCCGACGATGCCCGGCACGTTCAGCGTGCCGGAGCGCAGGCCGCGCTCGTGACCCCCTCCGTGCAGGATCGGGTCGAGCACCACACGCGGGTCCCGGCGCCTCACGTACAGAGCCCCGGTCCCCTTCGGCCCGTAGACCTTGTGGGCCGACATCGACAGGAGGTCGACCCCCAGAGCCCGCACGTCCACCGGGACCTTGCCGATCGCCTGCGCCGCGTCGCTGTGGAACAGCACGCCCCTGTCCTTGCAGATGCGGCCGATCTCGGCCGCCGGATGCAGCGTGCCGACCTCGTTGTTCGCGAGCATGAGCGAGACGAGAACGGTGCGGTCGGTGATCGCCCGGCGCACGTCGCCGGGATCGACGCGCCCCTGGGGGTCCACCGGCAGGACGGTCACGCGCGCGCCGCGCGCCCGCAGCGCCTCGACCGGGTCGAGGACTGCGGCGTGCTCGGTGGCCCCGGTCACCAGGTGGTCCCCCTTCGACCGGCAGGCCTCGAACGCGCCGAGGATCGCCAGGTTGTTCGATTCCGTGGCGCCGGAGGTGAAGACGATCTCCTTGGGATCGGCGCCGATCAGCCGGGCCACCTGGATGCGCGCCCGCGTGACCGCCTCCTCCGCCCGCCAGCCGAAGACGTGCGTGCGCGACGCGGCGTTGCCGTAGTCGCTGTCGAAGTACGGCAGCATCGCCTCGACCACGCGCGGATCGACCCGCGTGGTCGCGTGGTTGTCCATGTAGACCGGGACCCCCTTCACTCCGGCACCTCCTGCAGCAGCGCCAGGTCCCTGAGCGTCGTGCGCTCCAGGATCTCCGCGATCTTTTTCTGCACCGCCCGCCCCGGACGGCAGCCGTCGCACGACCCGGACCTGCGGCATTCATCAGGCGTAGCATGCCGGCAGTCGGAGGTCTTCACGGGTCCCTCGAGGGCCTCGATGATCTGCATCAGATTGATTTCGGAGGCCGGCCGGGCGATCTGGTAGCCCCCCTTGATGCCGTGGTGCGAGGCGACCAGACCCTTGCGGGCCAGACGCTGGAGGAGCTTGGCCATCAGGGCCGGAGGTATGTTGTGCCGCGCCGCGATTTCGCGCGCGCTCCGGTACTCCCCGCTCGGCACCGACATCAGGAGTTGGATCGCCAGGAAGCCGTAGTCGGTCCTCTTGGACAGGCGGATCATCCCGGGCCTCCGGTTTTTCTGCTCTAAATGCGACCGTAACGGTCCTATATTACGGTCGGGGCGCGGGAGAGTCAAGTCCGGGATCGGCGGAGCGCGCCGTGGGGCTCGAGACGGCCGATTCGGTGTGACGCCTGGCGTGATACGAGCTGCGCACGAGCGGTCCCGCCTCCACGTGCCGGAACCCCAGGGACATCGCCTGCGCGCGCAGGGCCGCGAATTCATCGGGATGGTAGTAACGGACCACGGGCAGGTGCTGCAGCGTGGGCCGGAGATACTGGCCGATCGTCAGGATCTCCACGCCCGATTCCGCCAGGCGCGCGAAGGTGTCCAGGAGCTCATCGCGGCTCTCGCCGAGTCCCGCCATCAGCCCCGTCTTCACCAGCGGGCGCGCGGCCTCTCCGCGCCAGGCGACTGCGCCGCGCAGAAGGTCGAGGGAGCGCTCGAATTTCGAGCCGCTCCTGACCACGGGGTAGAGCCGCGGCACGGTCTCGATGTTGTGGCTGAACGTGACCGGACCCTCCTGCAGGATCGCGTCGAGCGGAGACGCCACGTCCCGGAAGTCGGAGGTGAGGATCTCCACCTCGCAGTCCGGGTTGCGGTATCGCACCGCGCGGATCACGGCGGCCAGGTGGGCGGCGCCGCCGTCCGGCAGATCGTCGCGGTCGACCATGGTGATCACCGCATGCCGGAGCGACAGGTGCGCCACCGCCTCGGCCACGTGCTCCGGCTCGGCCGGGTCGACGAGCCGCGGGCGGCCGGTGGCCACGGCGCAGAAGCCGCAGCGTCGCGTGCAGACGTCTCCCAGGACCATGAACGTGGCCGTGCGATCCCCCCAGCACTCGTAGATGTTGGGGCAGCGGGCCTCCTGGCAGACGGTGTGCAGCTGCAGCCCTTCCACCATGCCGCGCACCATGCGATAGCCGGGCCCGGTATCGAGACGCACCTTGAGCCAGGGCGGCTTCGGTCCCGACTGCCGGGCGGCCGCGCCGTCGGACATCACGAGGCCTCCTGTATCGACCGCCGTCCTTCGCCCGCGGCCGGACGGCGGCCCGCCACCCGTTCCCGGTCACGCGGCACCATCTCTCTCCCGAAGACGACCGCGAATTCGCCGACCAGCGCCGCCGCCACCTCCTCGAGGGACACGGTCCGATGGATGACGCGCTCCATGGAGGTGATGGCACCGGCGCTCAGGCCGCACGGGACGATCCAGGAGTACGGCTCGAGGTCGGTGCTGACGTTGAGCGCGAAACCATGCGTCGTGACCCAGCGCGACAGGTGCACCCCGATGCTGGCGATCTTCCTGTCACCGGCCCACACCCCAGTCAGACCGGCGATCCGCGACGCGCGCAGGCCGTAGCGGGCGAGTGTCCGGATCAGGACCTCCTCCAGGTCCCGGAGGTAGCGCGCCACGTCACGCCGGTCCGGGCTCAGGTCCAGAATCGGATACCCGACCAGCTGGCCGGGCCCGTGATAGGTGACCTGACCGCCCCGATTCGTGTGGGCGATCGACACACCCCGCTCCCGGAGCGCCGCCTCGCCAGACAGGACGTCCTCGCCGCGGGCATTCCGGCCCAGCGTGATCACCGGCGGGTGCTCGAGGAGGAGGAGGTGCTCCTCCCCGCCCCCCTTCACGAGGCGGGCGTGCTCGTCCTGGATCGCCGACGCTTCGGCGTAATCGACGCGCCCGAGGAACTCGTGGTGGCAGCGACGCATCAGACGATCTCGGTAAACTTCCCATCCTGCAGGATGGTCTTGATGTGCGCCACGAACTGGTCGGCCACGGCTCCGTCGATGAGCCTATGGTCGAACGACAGCGCGAGGTAGACCATGGGCCGGATGGCGATGGCGTCGTCCACCACGACGACCCTCTTCTGGATGGCGCCGACCCCCAGGATCGCCACCTGCGGCTGGTTGATGATGGGCGTGCCGAACAGGCTGCCGAAGCTTCCCGGATTGGTGATGGTGAACGTCCCGCCCTGCACCTCGTCCGGCGTCAGTCGCTTGCCCCGGGCCCGTTCGGCCAGGTCGGTCACCGTCTTGGCGATCCCGGACAGGCTGAGATCGTCGGCGTGCTTCACGACCGGCACGATCAATCCCCAGTCGAGGGCCACGGCGATGCCGATGTTGATGTCCTTCTTGTAGGCGATGGCGTCGCCGTCGATCGAGGCGTTCAGATCGGGGAAGGCCTTGAGCGCCTCGACCGCGGCCTTCACCATGAACGGCGTCGGTGTCAGCTTCACCCCGTGACGCCCCTGGAACGCCTGCTGGTGCTCGGCGCGCAGCTTCATGACGCGGCTCATGTCGACCTCGAACACGGTGGTCACGTGCGCCGAGGTGCGGCGGCTCATCACCATGTGCTCGGCGATCTTCTTGCGCATCGCGCTCATGGGGACGACGGTGACCCGCTCGCCGGGAGCGAACACCGGCGCCGCAGCGCGCGACACGCCCGCGGCCGCGCCGGTCGCTCCGGCCCCCGGTCCGCCCCCTTCGATCGCCTTCAGGATGTCGTTCTTCGTCACCCGGCGGCTCGCGCCCGTCCCCGGGATCCGGGAGATGTCGATGTCGTGCTCCTGGGCGATCTTGCGCACGACGGGGGAGGAGCGCACCCGGCGCAGGTCCTCGACCGAGGCGCCCGAGGCGATGAGAGACGCGGCCTTGGGGACGTCCCGAGCGCCCGCGGGCGGCGCGACCTGCGCCGGCGGGGGCGGGGCGGGCGCGGGCCTCGCCGAGCGCTCCTGGCCGTCGCCGGGCGGCGCGGACGCGCTCTGCCGCGCGGGCGCCGGGGGGGCCGCGGCCTGCGCCGGCGGCGCCGGCTTCCCGGCGGCGGCGACAGCGCCGGCCTCGGTCTCGATCTGCGCCACGACGGTGTTGATCGGGACGGTCTGTCCTTCCTGGACCTTGATCTCGGCGAGCGTGCCGGCCGCCGGCGAGGGGATCTCGGCGTCCACCTTGTCCGTCGAGATCTCGAAGATCGGCTCGTCGCGCGCCACCTTGTCTCCCGGCTTCTTGAGCCAGCGCGTGAGGGTCCCCTCCGCGATGCTCTCCCCCATCTGAGGCATGATCACGTCGACCCGCATGGTCTGCTCCTTTAGTAGGCCGCGAGCTGACGCGCGGCCTTCAGAATCTTCTCTTTGTTCGGAAGAAAGAATTCCTCCAGGGGCGGGCTGTAAGGCACCGGCGTGTCCGGCGCGGTCACCCGGAGCACGGGACCGTCGAGGTACTCGAACACCTCTTCGTTGATGATCGCGGCGATCTCCCCCGCGATCCCGCCTGTGCGCGTGTCCTCGTGGACGACGAGGACCTTGCCGGTCTTCCTGGCCGCGTTCAGGATGGCGTCCTTGTCGAGAGGCAGGAGCGAGCGCAGGTCGACGACCTCGGTCTGGATCCCCGGCTCGCGCGCCAGGGTCTCCGCCGCCTCCAGCGCCTGGTACAGCATGGCGCCGTAGGTGAGGATCGTCAGGTCCCGCCCCTCGCGCCGCACCGCCGCCTGCCCGATCGGCACGATGTAGTCCTCCTTGGGGATCTCCTCCTTGATCCGGCGGTACAGGTACTTGTGCTCCAGGTAGATGACCGGATCCTCGTCGCGGATCGCCGCCTTGATGAGCCCCTTGGCGTCGTAGGCGGTCGCCGGCGCGACGACCTTGAGCCCCGGCGTGTGCACGAAATACATCTCGGGGTTCTGCGAGTGATACGGACCGCCGTGCACGCCGCCGCCGCTGGGACCCCGGATGACCATCGGCACACCCGCTCCCCAGCGGTAACGGTTCTTGGCCGCGAAGTTGGTGATCTGGTCGAAGGCGCAGGAGATGAAGTCGATGAACTGCATCTCGGCGATCGGACGCATGCCCATGAGCGCCGCGCCGATCGCGGCCCCGACGATCGCCGACTCGGAGATCGGCGTGTCGATCACACGCATCTCCCCGAACCTGTCGAGCATCCCCTCGGTGACCTTGAAGGCGCCGCCGTACACGCCCACGTCCTCGCCCAGGATGAACACGCGGTCGTCGCGCTCCATCTCCTCCCAGATCCCCTGCTTGATCGCCTCGACGTAGGTCGTCAGCGCCACGGTCCTCTCCTCCCGTCCTCACCGACGCCCGCGGCGTCAGGCCTGCTCATGATAGACCCCGATCAGGCATTCCTCCGGGTCGGGGTACGGCTGCGATTCGGCCCAGGCGACCGCCTCGTCCAGCTCCGCTTCGATGCGCGACTCCATCGCCTGCAGCGCACCCGCGTCGAGGAGACCGCGCCCCTTCAGGTCGTCCTCGAAAAGCCGGATGGGGTCCTTCCGCTCCCATTCCTCGAACAGGGCCTTGGGCACGTAGCCGGCATCGTCGTGCGCCGAATGGCCGGTCATGCGGAAGGTGACGAACTCCAGGAGCGTCGGCCCCTCGCCGCGGCGGGCCCGCGCGACCGCCCGGCCGACGGCCTCGTAGACCACGCGGACGTCGTTGCCGTCCTGCGACTCCCCCGGCATGCCGTAGCCGCGCGCCCGGTCGGACACGCGCTCGACCTTCATCTGGCGCGACACGTGCGTCGAGTAGGCGTACTGGTTGTTGTTGCAGATGAACACGACCGGGAGCTTCAGGACCGCCGCGAAGTTCAGCCCCTCGTGCCAGTCGCCGCGGCTCGTGGCGCCTTCGCCGAAGAAACAGAACGACACCTGGTCGGTGCCGCGCATCCTGAAGGTCAGGGCACAGCCGGCCGCCACCGGAATGCTGTCGCCGAGGTGCGACACGAAGGCGACCAGACGGTGGCGCAGGTCCCCCATGTGCATGTTGCCGTCGCGGCCGCGCGTCAGCCCGGTCCTGCGCCCCATGTACTGCGCCAGGATCCGCTCCGGCGGCACCCCCTGCATCAGGAACACCGCCATGTCCCGGTGGGACGGCGAGACGATGTCGTCGTGATCCTCGCCCCCGCCGCGCCGCATGTGCATCGCCGCGCCGACCGAGATCGCCTCCTGTCCGCGCCCGACGTACACGCCGCCGACAATCTTTCCCTGCCGGTACAGCTTGCGCTCGATGCGCGTCTCGATCGCCCGCGTCAGCTTCATGGAATAGAGCATCTTCAGGAGGGACGCGTCGTCGGGGACGCCGGTCGCCCCGGTCGCCGGCCGGGCGGGCGCCGCAACGGCCCCGGGGCCGCGCGCCGACGATTTCCTGTCCCTGGCCAGCATCGGTCTCTACTCCGTCCCGTGATAGACGCCCCGCAGCGTTTCTTCGGGCGGCGGGTAGGGGCGTTCGAGCGCCGAGCGCGCGGCCTCGTCGAGCGCAGGGCCGATCTCCTCCCGGGCCGCCCTGAGCTCCTTCTTCGTCGCCTCCCCCTCGTGCAGCAGGAACCCCTCGAGGCGATCGAGCGGATCCCTCTTCTCCCACGCCTGGAGGAGAGCCTTGGGCACGTATCGCATGTCGTCGTGCTCGGCGTGGCCGCGGCGCCTGAAGGCGCGGCACTCCAGGAGCGTCGGCCCGCCCCCCCTGCGGCCTCTCTCGACCGCGCGGCGGGTCGCGGCATACACCGCCAGGACATCGGTCCCGTCGATGCTCTCGGAGGCGACGCCGTAGGCCGGCCCGCGCTCGGCCAGGCTGTGCACGGCGAACTGTCTGTGCGTCGGTGTCGAATACGCGTAGCCGTTGTTCTCGACCACCAGGATCAGGGGGAGGTTCAGGACGGCCGCCAGGTTCAGCCCTTCGTGAAAGTCGCCGGTCGAGGTGCCGCCGTCGCCGATGTAGGTCAGTGCGACGCGGTTCTCGCCGCGCATGCGCGCCGCCAGGGCCGCGCCCGTCATCACCGGGATGAGCGTCCCCAGGACGCTGATCGGCCCGACGATCGACTTGTCCAGGTCGTCGAAATGCAGCGTGCCGTCCTTGCCGCCCGTCGGGGCGTCCGCCCGCGCCAGAAACTGCAGGAACAGGGTCAGCGGCGCGACACCGCGGACCAGGAGCGATCCGATGTTCCGGATCATCGGCGCCAGCAGATCGTCCGGGGCCAGGGCGTACGCCGTCCCGACCGAAATCCCTTCCTGTCCCAGGCTGCTGTAAAGGCCACCGTGGATCTGCCCCTGGCGGTACAGGGCCGACAGCCTGTCCTCGACCAGCCGGTTGAGACAGAGGAAGCGATGGATCTCGCGAAGCTGCTGGCGCGACAGACCCGGGTTCTGCATCGGCCGCGGCGGATCCGGCAACAGGCCGCGAGGGGGCGGCTCGCGCTCGCCACGGGAGGCGGGCGTCTTGCGGCTCCTTCTCAGGACGGTGCTCATGGCACGGCTCCGCGCGGTCCCGGTCAGAGGTTGATGCCCCGCGCATGCAGGTTGAGCGCCGCCTCCGCCATCGCCTCGGAGAGCGTCGGGTGGGCGTGGATGGCCTGGAACAGATCCTCGACCGTGGACTCGAGCCGGAGCGCCAGCCCTCCTTCCCCGATGAGCTCGGTCGCCTTCGGGCCGACGATGTGGATGCCCAGCAGCTCGTCGTATTTTTCCGCCCCCACCAGCTTGACGAAACCCTCCGGCGTCCCCTGGATACCCGCCTTGGCGGAGGCGCTGAACGGGAATTTCCCCACCCGCACCTTGTGACCGCGGGCCCGGGCCGCCTGTTCCGTCAATCCGATGCTCGCGACCTCCGGCTCGGAGTAGGTGCAGCTCGGCACCTGGTCGTAGTTGATCGGCGCGGGGTTCTTGCCCGCGATCGCCTCCGCCGCCACGATCCCCTCGTGAGAGGCGACGTGGGCCAGGGCCGGTGTCGGCAGAAGATCGCCGATCGCGAACACCGAAGGCTCGCCGGTGCGCATCTGCCTGTCGACCTTCACGAAGCCGCGGTCCAGCTCGACCTTCGTCCCCTCGAGGCCCAGGTCCTCGGTCACGGGCCTGCGCCCGACCGCGACCAGCAGCACGTCGGCCTTGAGCGTCTCCTTGCCGTTCTTCTCGGAGTGCACCTGCACCTCGACTCCCTTGTCGAGCACCTTGACGCTCTCGACCTTCGTGGAGACGCGCACGTCGATGCCGCGCTTGCGGAACGCCTTGTGGAGCTCGGCCGAGGCATCCTCGTCCTCCAGGGGCAGGACCCTCGGGAGCATCTCCACGAGCGTCACGGTGCTGCCGAAGCGCGTGTAGATCGAGGCGAACTCCACGCCGACGGCTCCCGCGCCGAGGATCAGGAATGTCTTCGGGACGAACTCCAGGGCCAGCGCCTCCGTGCTCGTGACGACGCGCGTGCTGTCGACCTTGAGACCCGGCAGGAGCTTCGGCACCGACCCGGTCGCGAGGATCACACTCTTGGTCGCCACGACCTGCTTCGAGCCGTCCTTGGCCGCGACCTCCACCTGTCCTGTCCCCTTCAGCCGCCCATGCCCCGCGAGCACCGTGATGCCGTTCTTCTTCATGAGGTACTCGACCCCGCGCGCCTGGCGCCGCACGACGTCGGACTTGTGCTTGTGCGCCGCCTCGAGGTCGAGCTTGACATCGCCGGTCTTGACCCCGAAGCGCGCGGAGTCGCGGGCCAGCTCCAGCACCTCGGCGCTGTAGAGCAGCGCCTTGGTCGGGATACAGCCGATGTGCAGGCAGGTGCCGCCCAGAGCGGGCCACTTCTCGACCAGGGCCGTCTTCAGCCCGAGCTGCGCCGCCCGGATGGCGGCGACGTACCCGCCCGGACCACTGCCGATGACGGTGACGTCGAAACTCATCTGCGATTCGGCCACGTGTGCCTCCCCCCGCGCGCGCCTCGCGCAGCGCCCCCCGCGGCGGCGGGCGCGCGCCTCAGGAAACGGGTTCACGCCGGACGGCGGGAATTATAACCACAAGTGCCCGTGACAACGGGGAAAAGGCCCTCGGCGGGCGTACCGGCCCCGGCCGCGTTGATCGCTCCGGCGGGGGGCCGGTATAATCGCGGCATGACCTTCACCGTGGCGCGTCCCGAGACCTCATCGAGCTCCGAGGACGCAGGGCCCCGCTTCCTGTCGCCCGCCCCTGAGGTGCGCATCACGAACGCCTTCGTCCGCGCCTTCGACAACGTCGTGGCGACGGCGCGCACCTGCTACTCGGGAAGCGGCATCGTGCGCGATGAGCAGGTGCTGGGGGACGCGCAGGCCCCTCCCGAAAAGAAGGAGGAGCGCAGGCGGCGACGCGACTCCCTCGCCCGCGATCTCTACCAGGCGGGGCACCACACGACGCTGCAGCACGCCCACTTCCAGTTCGCGCTCGACAACGTCAGCCGCCAGTTCCTCTGGTCATTCCTGCACAGCCACCCCTTCTACAACTCCGAGCAGGTCAGCCAGAGATATGTCACCGTGAAGCCGGGGCACTACGCCGTGCCGCCCCTGCAGCGCCAGGCGCTCGAGGTGTACGAGGAGACGGTGGCCCGCCAGCAGCGGGCCTACGACGATCTCTGCCGCCTGCTCCTCGGCCCCGCCTCCTCCGCCTATTACGGCCGCTACCCCGCGCGACGCCACTATGGGGCGAAGTACGACAAGGAGGTGCAGAAGAAGGCGCAGGAGGTGGCGCGCTACGTCCTGCCGGTCGCCACCTTCGCCTACCTCTATCACACGGTCAGCGGCCTGACGCTCCTGCGCTACCACCGCATCTGCAGGGAGCCGGACACGCCGCTCGAGCAGCGCCTCGTGGTCGGGCGCATGGTGGAGGAGCTCCTGGCGCGGGAGCCGGCATACGCCGCCATCCTCGAAGGCCCGATCCCGGAGGAGGAGACGGCCGAATGGGAGGCGCTGCGCGCCTCTGGACCGCGGAGGGACGCCCAGCGCCTGGAGTTCCTGCGGGAGTTCGATCGCGACCTGGGAGGACGCGTTTCGGTCCTGGCCGATTACCCGGCGAAGAACGAAGAGACCCTGGCGCGGGCCGTGCGCGAGGTGCTGGGATTGACGCGGGATCGCCTGACGGACGACGACGCGATCGCCGCGGTGATGGACCCGGCCCGGAACCGATACCTGGGCGAGGCTCTGAACCTGACGAGCCTCAGCAAGCTCTCCCGCGCCATGGTCCATTGCCACTACACCTTCCGCAAGAAGATGAGCCACACCGCCGACTCGCAGAACCAGCGGCACAGGATGACGCCGGCGTCGCGGCCGATCCTGCACACGCAGCTGACGCCCGAGCCCGACTACATCACTCCGCTCCTGGTGCGGGAGGACGAGGCCTGTCTCGCGCGCTACCGCGAGGTCATGGAGTCGAGCTGGGAGGGTTTCTCCCGTCTGCGGGCGCTCGGCGTGCAGGACGAGTTCGCCGCCTACGTCCTGCCCAACGCCCTGGCCCTCCGCTTCACGGAGTCGGCCAACCTGCTCGACCTGCACCACAAGCTCGCCATGCGGCTGTGCTACAACGCGCAGGAGGAGATCTGGCGCGCGTCCGTCGACGAGGCCCAGCAGATAGGCTCGGTGAATCCCCGCATCGGGCGCTACCTGCTGCCGCCCTGCAGCCTGCGGCAGATGGCCAAGGCCCGCCCGATCTGCCCCGAGGGGAAGCGCTACTGCGGCGAGCGCGTGTGGACCTACCGCCTCGATGATTACCGCCGCGTCATCTGAATCGCCCGCCCTGGAGATCCTCCCCGGGAGCGTGAGCGGTCCGTTCGATTTCCCGTCCCTGTTCGGAAACGCCGGGACGGTCGAGATCGAGATCGGCACGGGCAAGGGACGGTTCCTGCTGGCGCAGGCCGCGGCGCGCCCGGAGGTCAACTTCCTCGGCGTCGAGTGGTCGCTCAAGTACCTGCGCGTGACCAAGGATCGGGCGGAACGCCAGGGTCTGCGGAACGTGCGCCTGTTCCGGGCCGACGCGCGCCATGTCCTGCAGGCGCTCGTCCCCGACGCCTCGATCACAAGGGTGCACGTCTACTGTCCCGACCCCTGGCCGAAGAAGAGGCATCGCAAACGCCGCTTCTTCTCGCCCGCGGCGCTCCTGCACATCGAGCGCATCCTGGTCCCCGGCGGCTACCTCGACCTGTCCACCGACGTGCGCGAGTACTTCGATGAGATCCGGGTGATGGCGGGGAACAGCGCGGTCCTGCGCGAGGCCGAGGACCCCCTGTTCCCGCCGGAAGGCGCGTCGGGCAGGACGAGCTACGAGGCGAAGTATCTCGATGCGGGGCGGCCCATCAATCGCGCCTGCTACGCTCGGTCGCCGGGTCCCGTCAGGGGATCTCCACGATGATCTCCCCCGATTCGATCCGGACGGCGTAGCAGGCGACCTTCATCTCCGGATCGATGGGCGACACCCCGGTGCGCACGTCGAAGGTCCAGCCGTGCCAGGGACACGAGATGACGGCGTTGTCCTCGAGGTATCCCTCCCCCAGCGGCCCTCCCTGGTGCGGGCAGGTGTTGTCGATCGCGTGCAGGCGGCCGTCCACGTTGAAGATCGCCACCATGTGCTCCTTGACCTGCACCACCTTGCTGGAGCCGGGCGGGAGATCCTCCGCTCGGCCGCAGCGCGCCTTGATCGCCATGGCGTTCCCCTCAGCGGACCAGGTGCTCCTCGATGTTGGTGCTGCCGTACGACGCCCCCGTCGCCGCACGGAGCCGGTGCGCCACCTGGGCGATGGCGCTCTTGACCGCCGGGCTCTTCTCGGGGTCGGTCAGTGGCTCGAGGCGGACGGTCAGACCGGTGTCGCGCGGTGACAGCTGGATGAAGAACTTCTGGGTGTGGCCCGCCTCGACCACCACCATCTCGATGAGAGCCGCGCGGGCGTCCCTCTCGCGGTAGAACCGCTCGGCCTTGATGATCCGTTCTCCGTGACGGGTCACGAACGGCTCGAACACCCGGGCCGCGTCGTCCACGCTGATGCGACCTTCCAGGACGACGTGCGGCACGGCGGGCTCAGGCGAGCTCGCTCTTGATGAAGCGCAGCACGTCCTGCGCGTGCTCGCGCACCTTCACCTTGGGGAACACCCCGCGAATCGTGCCGCTGCTGTCGATGACGAAGGTGGTGCGGTGGATCCCGAGGAACTCGCGGCCGAGGAAGCTCTTGGTGCCGAAGACTCCGTAGGCGGTGCAGACCTCGGCGCCGGGATCGCTCAGAAGGAGGAACGGCAGCCGGTGCTTGGAGGAGAACGTCTCGTGCGCAGCGAGCGGATCACGGCTGACGCCGAGAATGACCGTGTCGCTCTCCTCGAAGTGCGGGTAGGCGTCGCGGAAACCGCACGCCTCCATGGTGCAGCCGGGTGTCGCGTCCTTGGGGTAAAAATAGAGGACGAGATTCTTCTTGCCGACGAAATCCCTCAGGCCGACCCTCTTGCCCCCGGTGCCCACGAGAGTGAAGTCGGGGGCCTTCGAGCCGACCTGGGGTCTCGCGTCCATCTCCATGCGGTGCCTCCTGTCGTTCGCCCGGCCCCGGCGTCAGTCCACCCGGGTCCCGGATGTCGCGGTCCGTGTGTGGGCTGAATTCTATCACAGCGCACGCGGCGAACCGGCCGGCATTGTCCGTGGAGCGGGCGTTTTGCTAGCATGTCGATCGATGGGACCGAAGCGCCGCGGCGAGGCCATGCGTATCGAGCGCGATCCGCTCGGGTCCCTGCCCGTGCCGGCCCGGGTCTACTACGGCATTCAGACGCGGCGCGCGATGCTGAACTTTCCGATCAGTGGCCGGCGACTGCCGCCCGTGTTCATCCGCGCGTACGCCCACGTCAAGCTCGCCGCCGCCACGGTGAATCGCTCGCTCGGTCTTCTCGACGGACGGCGCGCCGCCGCCATAAGGCGCGCCGCCGCGGAGATCGTGGCCGGGCGCCACCTCGACCAGTTCGTGGTGGACGTGTACCAGGCGGGGGCCGGCACATCCCAGAACATGAACCTGAACGAGGTGATCGCCAACCGCGCCATCGAGATCCTGGGCGGGCGGCGCGGGGACTACGCCCGGGTCCATCCGAACGATCACGTCAACATGTCGCAGTCGACGAACGACACCTTCCCCTCCGCCCTGCGCCTCGCCCTCCTCTTCTCCCTCCCCGGCCTGCGGCGTTCGCTTCTCGAATGCGAGACCGCGTTGCGGATCCTGGGACGAAAGCTCGGGCGCACCGTCAAATCGGCGCGCACGCATCTTCAGGACGCCGTGCCGATCATGCTCGGTCAGGAGTTCGGCGCCTACGCCTCGATCCTGCGGCGCGCCCGGACCCGGGTCGAGGAGTCGGCTGCGCCGCTGCGCCGCCTGAATCTGGGGGCGACGGCCGCGGGGACCGGGCTGAACGCGCACCCGCGCTACGCCGGACGCGTGGCGCGGCAGCTGTCCCGGCAGACAGGCCTGCGGCTCCGTCCGGCCACGGACCTGGTGGAGATCGCGATGAGCACCGCCGATTTCGCGCACGTGTCCGCCGCGCTGCGCAACCTCGCGCTCGACCTCGGGAAGATCGCGAACGACCTGCGCCTCCTGGCGTCGGGCCCGGCCACGGGGATCGCGGAGATCGAGCTGCCCGCCGTGCAACCCGGGTCGTCGATCATGCCGGGGAAGGTCAATCCGGTGATGTGCGAGATGCTCAACATGGTCTGCTTCCAGGTCCTGGGGTGCGATCAGACGGTTGCCTGGGCGTCGGGAGCGGGACAGCTCGAGCTGAACGTGATGATGCCCGTGATGGCGCACGCCCTGCTGGAGGCGATCGGTCTCCTCGAGACGTCCGTCGCCGCGTTCACCCGCCTGTGTCTGGCGGGTCTGCGCGCCGACGCCGGGCGCTGCCGCATCCACTTCGAGAGAAGCCCGTCGCTCGCCACGGCCCTCACACCGATGATCGGCTACGCGCGTGCGGCGGAGCTCGCGAAGGAGTCGGTCCGAACCGGCCGCACGATCGTCGAGCTGATCCGTCGGCGGGGGCTCCTCGACGAGGACACAATCCGGCGGGCGCTCGACCCCCGGCGCCTCACCCGCCCCGGCATCCTCGCGGCCGGAGCCCGAGGCGGTCTCAGGCTCCGGAGGGGCCGCGACGGGCGGTCCGGACGAGAGCGGCCAGGCTGATCGCGGTCCACGCCCCCTCCAGGACGATGAACCCGGCCTGGGACGCGTCGACGGCCACGACGCACAGGACCAGGCCGCCGAGCGCGTTCAGCGCGTGATAGACCAGGGAATCGGGCCGCATGCGGCCGGCCTGGTGGGCCGCGTACGCCGCCAGGATCAGCGCCGCACCCAGAAGGGACGCGAACTGCATCATCGGGCAGACCCTCGGCCGTCCATCATCCGGCAGGGGAATCCGTTTCAGGGAGTCGTCCTGGAGCCGCGCTCCACGCGCGCCTGCTCCTTGAGGTCGTCGACGTACGCGCGGATCTTTCCGGCGCGCTCCCGCGCCACCAGCTTGGCCCGGATCGTCTCCTTCAGCTCATCGTAAGGAATCGGGCCCTCGGCCCTCTTCTGAAGGACCTTGACGATGTGAAGGCCGAGACGCGACTCGATCACGTCGCTGGTCTGACCCGGCTGCAGCGCGAAGGCGGTCTTCTCGATCGCGGGCGGTCCATTGCCCCGGACGATCCAGCCGGTGTGGCCGGCGCTCCTGGCCTCGTGGTCTTCGGAGTGCTTGCGCGCCAGGTCGGCGAAGTCTCCGCCCGACTTGACTTCCTTGAGGATCGCCTCGATCTTCTCCCGTGCGGCGGCCCGGGCCCGCGCGTCGGCGTCGGGGGAGACGCGCACCAGGATCTGCGTCACCTGCACCGCCTCCTTGCGGTTCACCTCGACGGGGTTCTGGTCGTAGTAGCGGCGCACGTCCTCTTCCGGGACTTTGATCTCACCGACCACCTGTCGATCCACGAAGCGCGTCACGAGAAGGGTGCGGCGGAGCTGGTCCTTGAAGTCGGCCTCGCCGACGCCGTTTCTCTTGAGGATGCCGGAGAAGGCATCGGCGGTGGCGAAACCTTCCTTAATCTTCTGGAACTCAGCCTCGACGTCGCCGTCGGAGACGGGGGCCTCGCTCTTCGCCGCCTTCTGGTAGAGAAGCTCGTTGTCGATCAGTCCCTCGAGGACCTGGTCGCGGAGCGCCTGCAGCTCCTTCAACCCGACAGGATTGCGGCGACCGCGGAACTGCAGCTGCACGGCGAGATCGAAATCGCGCCTGAGGATCGGGTGGCCGTTGACGCGGGCCATCACGTCGGTTCCGGAGGTCGCCGCCGCGGTCTTTCCCTTTCCCGTGCCGGCGGGCGGGGTGCTCTTCGCCGCGGGGGGGGCCGCCGCCGCTCCCGGCCCGGAGAGGACCGCGGCCCACAGGATCAGCCCCGCGGCGCCCCGGCGGACGGCTCCGGTCCGATCTCTCCGGTCGCTGGCCGTCCTCATGACTTCATCACGATCTCGTGCTCGTATTTCTTGAAGGTCTGCACGCTGATGATGGCCGCGAGCTTGTCGGCGATTTCCCTGAATGTCAGGGCGGGACCGGACTTCGGATCGTGCACGACGACCGGGCGCCCCTCGTCCCCCCCCTGCCGCACGCGCACGTCGAGGGGAATCTCGCCGAGGAACTCGGTCGTGAACTGCTCGGCGGCCCTGCGGCCTCCGCCGTGGCTGAAGATCTCGACCCGCTCGCCGCAGTGCGGGCAGTTGAAGTAGGACATGTTCTCGATGACGCCGAGAATCGGCACGTTCACCTTCTTGAACATCGCCGCGGCCTTGCGCACGTCCAGGAGCGCCACGTCCTGGGGTGTCGTGACCAGGACCGCCCCGGTCAACGGGATGATCTGCGACAACGTGAGCTGGACGTCGCCCGTGCCCGGGGGGAGGTCGATGAACAGGTAGTCGAGCCTGCCCCACAGGACGTCCCCCAGGAACTGCTTCATCGCGCCGTGGAGCATCGGGCCGCGCCAGACGACCGGCTCGTCCTCCTTCAGGAAGAAGGCCATCGACATCATCTTGATCCCGTGCACGGGGACCGGGACGAGCTTGCGGTCCCGGACTTCGGGCTGCGCCTTGACCCCCAGCATCTGCGGGTCGTTCGGTCCGTAGATGTCGGCGTCCAGAAGCCCGACAGACGCCCCCGCGCGGGCGAATGCCAGGGCCAGGTTGACGCTGACCGTGGACTTTCCGACGCCCCCCTTCCCGGAGCCGATTGCGACCACGTTCGCCACCTCCGGGATCAGATCCCCTTCGGTCTCGATGCTGCGGCGGACCTTGGCGCCCATCTTCAGATGGACCGCGCCGACACCGGGAACGTGCGCCAGCGCGTCCTTGACCTCTTTTTCGATCTGAGCCTTCAGGGGGCAGCCGGGGGTCGTGAGATTGACCGTCAAGGACACGCGCTCCCCCTCGATCCTGAGATCCTCGATCATCCCGAGCGAGACGATGTCCACATGCAGCTCGGGATCCTTCACGCCCTTGAGGGCGTCGAGGACCTTCGCCTGCTCGACAATCCCGGTGCTCAAGTCAGTTCTCCTGCTCGTCCGCCGAGGATGCGCCGCGCGGCGGCGACAACGGCGCGGTGGCGGCCGTCTCCTCGCTGCGCGCCCATGGCCGCGACAGACCCGCGAGGTCGCGGGGCACGTCCCCGACGCCCAGGACGAAGACGCGGAACGTGTCGCCCATCCTCCCGGGAAGGATCAGCTCCTTCAGCGCCTCCCTCTCCCGGACCGACCGGACCGCGTCGGCACCCGCGCGCCCGGTCTCCGGCGAGCCAGCCGCCGGCACGGGCAGAAAGTCCAGGGCCCCGAGGGCGAGGAGGAAGCGCGACTGTGTGGTCAGGCCGAGGCACCGCGCACCCCTGGCCTCCGCGGCGCGGCGGAGCGCGGTGAAATCGAGGTGCGCAGTCAGGTCCTGGTCCCCCGGCCGCTGCAGGAACTCCTCGTTGACGCGGTGGTGGTGGTACGACAGGAGAGTGCCGCGCCGGCGCTGCGGAGCGTACAGGTCCTGCGCCTCGTGGCCGTAATCCACCACCACGAGATACCCCTTCTTCATCAGACTCACCGCCCAGGTGATCCAGCAGGGGGCGGCGAGGTTGATGTCGGCTTCCTGCCCCGGCTCCAGGGTGAGAGCCGACTCCGCGAGAAAACGCTCGAGCGCCGGAGCCGACAGCGGGAGAAGCGTTTCGTGCAGCCCGCCGTCGCGCACCACGACGTGGATCTCGCGCGGCCCGTCCGCGGACCCCACCACCCGGTGCACCGGGAAGGCGTCCAGGACCTCGTTGGCGAAGAGGCAGCCGACGAGCGGGGCGCGGCCGTCGAGTCCCTGCTCGTCCACCCAGGACAACGGGATCGAGGTGCGCCCCTTCAGTCTCGAGCGCTGGCGCTCCTGGAGCGCCCGACTCGGCTCGACCAGGAGGTAACGCAAGGCGGCGGCGAAGGCCCCGTTCCTGGCCGCCTCGCGCAGGAAATCGGACGCGAAGTATCCCTCGCCAGGCCCGAACTCGACGAAGTGCCAGGGCTCGGGCCGTCCGGCGCGACGCCACATCTCCTCGGCCTGCCGCGCCAGGAGCGCCCCGAACGCGGCGTGGATCCCGCTGCTCGTGACGTAATCGCGACCGCCCCCCCCTCCGACGCCCCGTGTGTAGTACCCGAGCACCGGGTGATACAGGCACAGCTCCATGAAGCGCGCGAACGGGATCGGCCCGCGCGCCGCGATCTCGGCGGCGATCTCGGACTCCAGGCGCAGGCTCACGTCGGGGAGAAGCATCGCTCAGGTTCCCGCGGAGGCCGGGGTCCGGCGTCCGGGTGGGTCCGTCCCGCGCCCCGCCCTCGCCCGCTCCTGCACGAGTCTCTGGACCTGCATGATCCCTTCGATCAAGGCCTCCGGCCGGGGGGGGCAGCCGGGGATGTAGACGTCCACCGGGATGATCTCGTCGACCCCCTGCACGACCGGATAGGAACGGAACATGCCACCGGATGAGGCGCAGGCGCCCATCGAGATGACCCACTTCGGCTCCGGCATCTGGTCGAAGATTCGCTTCACGGCGGGCGCCATCTTTTTCGTGACCGTGCCCGCCACGATCATCAGGTCGGCCTGACGCGGGGAGAAGCGCAGGGCCTCGGCCCCGAAGCGCGCGACGTCGTAGCGCGGCGCCACCATCGCCATCAGCTCGATGGCGCAGCAGGCGAGCCCCATCGGCATCGGCCAGAGGGAGTTCTTGCGGCCCCACGCTACGTAGTCGGCCAGCCGCGTGGTCATCACCCACTGGTCGAGGGCATGCCTTTCCTCCATCTGCGCGTGATCGCCGCGCGGCGGCGCCGGCGTCTCCATCATCGTGGCGCGCCCTGTCCGGCGCCCGCCGACCCGCGCACTTCCTCCTGCGCGCGCGTCAGCCGCGCCCACTTCTTGATCGGGTCCGGTCTCGTTCCGCCCATGGCCAGGAGCTTGTCCTTGGGGAAGATCATCTGCTCGCGGCTCAGCCCGACCGTCTTGTACTCCTTGGTGAGGAAGATCGCCTGCTCCGGGCAGACCTCCTCGCAGTAGCCGCACATGATGCAGCGCAGCATGTTGATGTCGAAGATCCTGGGTCCCTTCTCGACGCCCGTCGTGATCTCCTGGGCCTCGATGTGGATCGCCTTGGGCGGGCAGACGTACTCGCACAGGAAGCAGGCCACGCACTTGACGCGGCTCTCCTCGTCCCGCACCAGCGCCGGCAGGCCGCGGTAATTCTCCGGCAGCCGCCAGGTTTCCTCCGGGTAGCGCATCGTGACCTTGGGGCGGATCATGTGTCGCAGGGTGATCCACATCCCCTTCAGGATCGACGGGATGTAGGTCTTCTCCAGGAGACCCGGACGCCCCGGGCGCTGGACGGGCCGGCCTACGACCGGCACGTCGCGACCTCCCTCTCCATCGTCTCCTGATGGCGGTCCAGGGCCTCGTGGATCGCCTGCTCCGCCAGGACGGAGCATTCCATCTTCGATTCCGGCAGCCCGCCGAGCGCCCGGACGACGTCCCGGTTGGAGAGCCGGCGCGCCTCGTCGACGCTCCGGCCCAGAAGGAGCGTGGTCACCATGCTGCCCGCCGCGATCGCCGCGGTGCAGCCGAACGCCTTGAATCGCGCGTCCGCGACCCTGCCGTCCTCGATCCTCATGCTGATCTTGAGGACATCCCCCGTCGACTGATCGCCGACCTGGGCCACGGCTGCCGTTCCGCGAACCTCGCCGACGTTGCGCGGGTTTCTGTAGTGGTCGAGCACGATGTCGCTGTACTTGAGAGAGCCGTTCATCGGATCACCCGGGCGCGCGGAACGCATCAATCCTTCATGATCCTAGGGGGTGCGTCCATCCCTGTCAAGGCAACGAGCCGCGCGCCCCCGCGGCCATCGATTCGATCGCCAGGCGCGCGGTGGCGCGGATGTCCTCGCTCTTCCCCGCCCGCGCCGCGCGCTCGAGCGCGGCCCGCGCGGTCCCGTCCCCCAGGAGCGCGAGGCCCCGGATGGCGTTGAGGGCCGGCGCCGCGTCATCCGCGGCCGCGGGCGCCCCGCTCCGTGCGGCACCCGGCGTCCAGGTCTCGAGGATCTCCACCAGGACCGTCTCGCCTGACGCGTCCCCCAGCCTCGCCAGCGAGAGGGCGGCGTTCCAGCGGACGTCCTTGCCGGCATCGCCGAGGGCCCGGCGCAGGACCGGCGCCGCCTGGGGGTCCCGCCGCTCCCCGAGGCCGAAGACCGCCATCTTCCGGACTCCTTCGTCGGAGTGCGCGGCGGCCACGCGACGCAGATCGGCGAGCGCCTTTTCGCCGCCGACCTGCATCAATCCCCAGGCGCAGTAGAGTCGCGTGTCGCCGTCGGCGTCGTCGAGCCCCTCCCCGAGCGCGGCGGCGGCGCGCGCGTCGCCGGTACGTCCGAGCGCGAGCGCCAGGTAGCGCCGCAGCTTCAGGTCGCCCGAGCGACGGGTCTCGTGGAACGCGGCGGCCATCTCCGGAATCGGGGCCGCCGCGCCCTCCGCGGATCGCAGGAGGAGCGACAGGTCGTAGCCGGATTGCCAGCGCTTGGGATCCCCGACCCAGGGCAACAGGAAGCCCCCCGTGCCTTTCAGATCGTCGAGCGTCGCGCGGGGATCGGGCCGGCGCGAGCGCAGCACCTGGAGCCCGAAGAAGACGGTGACCAGAACCGCCACCAGCGCGAGCGGGACGACGAAGAACTGCAGGACGACCCTCCAGTCCCCCTTCTGGTCCCCGGCGCCGGTGGCGCCCGCGCTGCCGCTCCCCTGACTCCCCGTATCGGCCATCCTCGTCACCTCAGGCCGTCCGAACGCGACGGTCAACCGACTCCTGCACGTGGATGTCGAAGACGCCGTGCGCCGGGTTTCTCGGGAAGCCGCGGTGCACGGCGCCGCAGCCGTAGCACAGGGTTGCGTCTCCCAGCGAGTAGTACAGGAGGAGATCGATGAGCGTGGCCGCGACGAGGCTCAGCCCCCAGGTCGGGACGCTGAGGACCGCGGCCACGACGAAGACCCACAGTCCCGCCTTCTTGTTGAAGTCCTTCTGAACGTAGAGCCGGTCCACGCCGCAGCGCGCGCAATGCGACAGCAGACCCCAGTCCGCCGCGGCGTCGCGCGCGACACCCTGCGCCGTCTGGCCGCAACCGGGACAAACCGCCGGCCGGGCGTCCTGGGCGAGCGACTGCACGACCTCGCGTCCGCACTCGCACACGTAGGCCACGGTGCGCGGCCTCGGGGAAGATTTCGACCGCATCACATCGGTCCGGCCCCGGCCACCGTGAGGTAACGGGCCAGGAACTCTCCATAGACGACGAAGATCATGGCCATATAAAGGATACCGGTCGCCGATTGCGTGGACCGCAGGCGGGCCGTCTCGCGCACCATGTACGCGAACGCCGCCGGTCCCAGAATCCCGAAAAAGACACGCTGCCAGAAGAAGAATCCGCGGTCGACCGCGGTCAGGCGCAGGAACGGCTCCAGACCCTCCGGGAACCGCGCTCCCGCCCCGACCAGTCCGACCAGGAGGAGCGCCGCCCGTACGGCGACCGCGATTCCGAAGAAACCCGCGAACGTCGAAAGGTGCGAGACATCGAGCCGGGTGCGCACCAGATACCAGTGTCCCAGAAGCATGCCGACCGTCACGGAACCGATCAGACCGGCGGCACAAAGGGCGTTGACGCCGAAAATCCATTTCGCCCCCCCCTCCCCCGCGGCCAGCCAGCCGTCCGTCGCGGTCGCGACGAGGGCCGTGGCCGCCGCCGATGCCAGGAGCCCGCTCCACGATCGGCCGCGGCGCAGGAGGAGGAGCGCCGCGAGGTAGCCGCCGACCAGAATCATCGCGAGCCCCGCGAGGACCCGGCCGACAAACGTGGCACCCGGAGAGGAAAGCCGGTAGGGCGCCGCAAGACACAGGAGGACGAAGGCCACCCCGGCGTTGAGCACGAAGAAGAACCGTCCGAGCTCGCGGAAAGGGGCCATCAGGAGCGCCGCCAGGATCCCGGCGGCGGCGCTGGTGAAGAATCCAATCGCGATCCCCGCCGCCACCCATGCCCTCCGGAGCGGGCAAGCATAGCACAGCGGGACGAACTCCCGGCCGCGCCGCGCCGGGAGCGCCCTCCAGGGCGGGACGGCGCTCTATCCGCCGATCTGCCACATCTTGCGCGGCAGGCGTTCCCGGTAGAACCTGTTCAGATCGAGGCAACCCCCCGGCCCCTTCGCTCCGACCGACGTCGCGATCGCCCGTGCGATCTCCTCGTCCGGGCGGCCGTCGCGCAGCAGGGCCGCGACGTCGGTCTCCTCGCGCGCGAACAGGCAATTGCGGATCTTGCCGTCGGCCGTCAGGCGGATCCGATCGCAGTCGGCGCAGAACGGCTCGGTGACCGGATTGATGAACCCGATATCGCCCACGCCGTCCTGCAGGCGGTAGACGCTCGCGGGAGCGGAAGGCCGATCGCGACCCGCGGGCAGGAGCGTCCGGATCGATTCGATCCGCTGCTTCACTTCGCGACCCGGGACCAGCCGATCCGACTCGAAGGGATCGCCACCCCCGAGGGGCATCATTTCGATGAACCGCACCTGGTACGGATGACGCAGAGCCAGATCCACGAAGTGCTCGATCTGGTCGTCGTTGACGCCGCGCACCAGGACCACGTTGATCTTGATCGGGATCGCCCCGAGCCTCTCGAGCTCGCCGAGCCCTCCGAGGACGTCGGCGAGCCCCTCCCGGCGGCTGACGGCCTCGAAACCCTCGGGATCGAGCGAGTCGATGTGGACGTTGAACCGGCGCACGCCGGCGTCGAGCAGGGGCCCGGCCATCGACCGCAGCAGTATCCCGTTGGTCGTGACCGCCAGGTCCTCGATCCCCTCGATACGCGCCAGCATCCGCGCCAGGACCGGGAGGTCCCGCCGCAGGAGGGGCTCTCCACCGGTGAGACGGATCTCCCGCACCCCCTGCGCCGCGAGGATGATGGCGAGGCGCTCGATCTCCTCGAAGCTCAGGATGCGTTCCTTTGGAAACCAGGGGATGTCACCCGCCGGCATACAGTACAGGCAGCGCAGGTTGCACCTGTCGGTGACCGAGAGGCGGAGGCTGCGCGCCACCCGCCCGTAGGCGTCGACGAGCACGCCCGCGAAGCCTCGTTCCGCCCGGCTTGCAGTCATGCGCCGATTATATCCCCCCCTGCGGTCCGGGGACGGGCCTGCGGTCCCGGCGGCGCCGCGGGCCGGGACGTGGCGCTTCAGGGAAGGGAGCCGTCCGGGACCGGGTCGGTCCCGGGATCCGTCTCCTCGGCGGCGTCGGGGGCCGGCTTGCGGAGCAGCAGGCGCTCGACCACGCGGCCGCGCACGAGATGCTCGCGCACGATCTCCGCCACGTCCTGCTGCCGCACGCCGCTGTACACGACTCCGTCGGGGTAGATGATCACGTTCGGTCCGTGACTGCACAGGCCGAAACAGATGCACGGTGTGTCCTTCACGGAAGCCGGCAGGGACTGGCGCACGAACTGCCTGCGGAACTCCTGGCGGATTCTCTCGGAGCCCCGCTCCCCCCCGCAGCGCGGCCCCGTGCAGATCAGGATGTGCTGCTTGAAGGGGAGGTTCACGCGCGGCTACTCGATTTCCAGGGTCGCCTGCAGCTGCAGACAGGCGTTCGAGGGGAGCTCCGCGACGCCGACACCGAGCCGGGCGTGACGTCCCCGATCGCCGTACACCTTGACGAACACCTCGGAGGCGCCCTCGAGCACCTCGAACGCGTCGAGAAACCCCGGCGCCACGGCGACGTAACCGATCACCTCGACGACCCTCTTCACGCGGTCGAGGTCCTCCACGGCCTGCTTGGCCGTCGCCAGCACGCTCAGGGCGGCGAGACGGGCCGCCTCCTTCCCCTCGTCGACCGTGACCTCGCGCCCGATCTTGCCGGGGAATTTCAGGCGTCCGTTTTCCTTGGGGAGCTTGCCGGAGATGTAAAGGAGGTTCCCGCTCCGCACGCTTTGAACGTACGTCCCGAGAGGCTTGCCCACCTCCGGCAGGCGGAATCCGAGGGTTTCCAGGTTCTTCTCGATCTCTCCTGCCATCCGGTGCCCTCCTGCCGGCGGCCGCGGCCTTGTCCGCCGAAAGACGTCGCTTCGACGAGCCGTGTCTGCATCAATACTAGCATCGAGCGACGCGCAATCGAGAGAATTCGTTTCGCGCGCACCGCCCGCGGCGGCGCGCTCCGCTCCAGCCGAGGAGACCGTTTCGCCGCGTCCGGCCGCGCGGAGCCGGGTGCCGCGAAGGATTTTGCTTTTGACATGTCGGAGCGGCGTGCGCTAACATCCGTCGATGCGGCACCCGACACCCCAGGCAGCCACGCACGCCGTCGGTGTCATCCCGGCCCGCTACCAGTCGTCCCGTTTCCCGGGAAAACCCCTTGCCCTCATCGGCGGCCGGACGCTCGTCGAGCGCGTCTTCGAAAGGGCGCGCGCGGCCAGCCGCATCGCCCGCCTTCTCGTGGCGACGGACGACGACCGGATCGCCTCGGCGGTGCGCGCGTTCGGTGGCGACGTGGTGATGACCTCCGCGGCCCACGCGTCCGGCACGGATCGCCTGGCGGAGGTCGCCCGGTCCCTTCCCGCCGACGTGTTCGTGAACATCCAGGGGGACGAGCCGCTGCTCGATCCGCTCGATATCGACCGGCTGGTCGAGTGTCTCGACGACGATCCGTCCTCGAACATGGCGACCCTCGCCGACCCGCTTCTCGACCCGGAGGAGGCGCGCGATCCGAACATCGTCAAGGTCGTGTGCGACGCTTCGGGCCGTGCGCTCTACTTTTCGCGCAGCCCGATTCCCCATGTCCTGGCGGGGACGGAGCGGCCGTGGCTTCGCCACGTCGGACTGTACGCGTACCGCCGCGGGTTCCTCCTGGAGTTCGCGTCGTGGAGCCCCGGCGTCCTGGAGAGACTGGAAGGGCTGGAGCAGCTCCGGACGCTGGAGCGCGGCCATTCGATCAAGGTCCTGCGCGCGCGCGGACGTTATCACGGGGTCGACACCCCCGACGACGTCTCCGCGGTGGAACGGGCGCTTCGGACGTCCTCATGAGGAGTTGAACGTGCCGACCAAGTACATCTTCATCACGGGGGGTGTGGTCTCCTCCCTGGGCAAGGGTCTGGCGGCGGCTTCGATCGGCCGTCTCATGGAGGCCCGCGGCTTCGGCGTGACGTTGCAGAAGCTCGATCCCTATCTCAACGTCGATCCCGGGACCATGAGCCCCTACCAGCACGGGGAAGTGTACGTGACCGAGGACGGAGTGGAGACCGACCTCGACCTGGGGCATTACGAGCGCTACACCTCCAGCGTGTCCACCCGCGATCACAACTTCACGAGCGGCCGGATTTACGAGCAGGTGATCGCCAAGGAGAGACGCGGCGACTACCTGGGTGGCACGGTGCAGGTCATCCCGCACGTGACGGACGAGATCAAGCAGAGCATCCGCAAGATATCGAAGGGCGTCGACATCCAGATCGTGGAGATCGGGGGGACGGTGGGCGACATCGAGTCGCTGCCGTTCCTCGAGGCGATCCGCCAGTTCCGGCTGGAGGCCGGACGCACCGACGCGGTCTTCGTCCATCTCACTCTGGTGCCCTACATCGGCGCGTCCGGGGAGCTGAAGACCAAGCCGACGCAGCATTCCGTGCGCGACCTGCGCGCGATCGGGATCCAGCCCGACGTCCTCATGTGCCGGACCGACCGTTTCATCCCCAAGGAGATCAAGAAGAAGATCGCCCTGTTCTGCAACGTCCCCGAGGAGGCGGTCATCACGGCCAAGGACGTGGAGACCATCTACGAGGTCCCCCTGGTCCTCGCGCGGGAGGGACTGGATGCCATTCTCCTGAAGCTCCTGGACCTGCCCTATCGCGACAAGAACATGGACGACTGGGTGCGCATGGTCGAGAAGATCAAGAGCCCGGCCGGCGGCGATGTGGCCATCGGCATCGTCGGCAAGTACGTCACCTACGAGGATTCCTACAAGAGCCTCAACGAGGCCCTCTGTCACGGCGGCATCGCCAACGACGTGCGGGTGAAGCTGCGCTGGATCGAGGCGGACAACATGACCGACGGGCAGCTGGAGGAGGCGATCGCCCCGTGCCACGGGATCCTCGTTCCCGGCGGCTTCGGCATCCGCGGCGTCGCCGGCATGCTCGAGGCGATAAGGCACGCGCGGGAGCGCAAGATCCCCTTCTTCGGCATCTGCCTGGGTCTGCAGTGCGCGGTGATCGAGTTCGCGCGCAACGTCTGCGGCCTGAAGGACGCCGACTCCGCCGAGTTCAACCCGGGCACCCCGTATCCGGTGATTTACAAGCTGCGCGAGCTGGAGGGAGTTGAGCGCATGGGAGGGAACATGCGCCTCGGAAAATGGCCGTGTGTCCTGGAACCGGGATCGCAGGCGCATCGCGCCTACGGCAGGGCGGAGATCAGCGAGCGGCACCGCCACCGCTACGAAGTGAACAGGGAGTACCTCGACGCCATGCTGAAGAAGGGAATGCGGGTCAGCGGCGAGACCCCCGATCGCCGTTTCGTGGAGATCGTGGAGATCCAGGACCATCCGTATTTCCTGTCCTGCCAGTTCCATCCCGAGTTCAAGTCGAAGCCGATGCTCCCCCATCCGCTCTTCAGGAGCTTTATCGGTGCCTGCAGGCAGTTCCGGCAGACCCAGCGCTGATCGGGGCCCCGAAGGGACCCGCCGGGTGGCGATCACCCGGGATCTCGCCGTCGGCGACGGCGCGCCCCTGGCGTTCATCGCCGGCCCCTGCGTAATCGAGGGGGAGGAGCACGCCCTGCACATGGCCCGCGCCCTCGCGAAGCTCGCGCGCGACTGCGGCGTCCCGTACATCTTCAAGTCGTCGTTCGACAAGGCCAACCGCGGCTCGATCGAGTCGTTCCGCGGTCCCGGCCTGAAGGAGGGGCTGCGCATCCTGAAGGCGGTCAAGGCGGAGGTGGGCGTGCCGCTCCTCTCGGACATCCACGAGCCCGGCCAGGCCGACGAGGCCGCCCAGGTCCTGGACGTGCTGCAGATCCCGGCTTTCCTCTGCCGGCAGACCGACCTGCTGGTCGCCGCCGGCCGGACGGGTCGCGCGGTCAATATCAAGAAAGGGCAGTTCCTGTCGCCACCGGAAATCCGCCACGCCATCGACAAAGTGCGCTCCACGGGGAACGACAAGGTGCTGGTCACCGAGCGGGGCACGACGTTCGGGTACCAGAACCTGATCGTCGACTTCCGGTCCCTCGTCGTCATGCGACGCTTCGGATGTCCCGTGGTGATGGACGCGACTCATTCGGTGCAACATCCCGGGGGGCTGGGAGACAGGAGCGGAGGCGACTCCGAGTTCATCCCGTTTCTCGCGCGGGCGGCCGCCGCGGTCGGGATCGACGCGCTGTTCTGCGAGGTGCATGACCATCCGGAGAGGGCGAAGAGCGACGGGCCGAATTCCCTGCCGCTCCCCGCGGTCGAGCCGCTCCTCCGCCAAGTGATGGCCATCGACGCCGTCGTCAGGGGGGCCCGGTGACACGGACCATCGCGCGCGCGGTGCTCGAGCTGGAGGCCCGCGCCATCCTCGATCTGGTGCCACGACTGGGCGAGGGGTTCGACCGCGCCGTCGAGACCCTGTTCGCCTGCAAGGGACGGGTCGTGGTGACCGGCATGGGCAAATCGGGTCTCATCGGCGCCAAGATCGCCGCGACGTTCAACAGCACCGGGACTCCGTCCCTGTTCCTGCACCCGGCGGAAGCGGTCCACGGGGACATCGGCATGGTCGTACCGGGGGACGCTGTGCTGGCGCTGTCACAGAGCGGCGAGACCGAAGAGATCCTGCGACTCCTTGAGCTCATCAAGCGTCTCGACGTCGGCCTGATCGCGATGACCGGCAGTCCCGCCTCGACGCTCGCGCGCCACTCGCGGATCGTCCTGGACGTGCGCATCGAGCAGGAGGCCTCCCCTCTCGGCCTCGTGCCGACAGCCAGCACGACGGCGGCCCTGGCGATGGGGGACGCCCTGGCGATGGCCCTCCTCGAAAGACGCGGCTTCACGCTGGAGGATTTCGCCCGGAACCACCCGGGCGGCGACATCGGCCGCAAGGTCGTCACCGTGGCGCAGGTCATGCATTCCGGAGACAACGCGCCGCTGGTGCGGGTCGGCACGCCCATGCGGGAGGCGATCCGCACCATGAGCGACAGGAAGCTCGGGATGGCCTGCGTGGTGCGGGAGGACGGAACGCTGGCGGGGGTGATCACCGACGGTGATCTGCGCCGACATCTCGGGCGCGGCGAAAATCTGCTGTCGATGACGGTGGACGCCGTCATGTCGCGAGGTCCGGTCACCATCGGCCGGCAGGAGCTGGCCGTGGCCGCGCTCAACGTCCTGGAAGCGCGGAAGATCACCTCGCTGGTCGTCATCGACGCGCAGGATCGGGTCGAAGGGGTCCTGCACATTCACGATCTGTGGCGCACACAGCTCTTCTAGGAGCGGGGCCGGGCCGCCTCCGGCGACGGAGAATAACGCCATGAGGTGCCGCAGGCCGTTCGCTCCGCGTGCGCGCCGCATCTGCCTGCTTCTCATGGACGTGGACGGTGTCCTGACCGACGGGCGGATCTCCTTCATCGAGGGGACCGCCGAGGCCAAGACTTACGACGTGAAGGACGGGATCGGGCTCTCCATCGCCAGGAGGATGGGGCTGCGCACCGGAGTGCTTTCGGGCCGCGGCGGCGCCGCCGTGGTCCGCCGGGCCGAGGAGCTGGGTCTGCACGAGGTGCATCTTCGCGTCCGGGACAAGCTCCAGGCCTACGATCGAATCGTGCGCCGGTTGAAGCTGAGCGACGCCCAGGTGTGCTACATCGGCGACGACCTGACCGACCTGGCGGTTTTGGGCCGGGTCGGCATGCCGGTCGCGGTGGCGGACGCGCGTCCCGAGGTGCTCCGCCGCGCCCTGTTCGTGACGCGCGACCCGGGCGGGCGCGGGGCGGTGCGCGAGGTCGTCGACGCGATCCTCAAGGCTCAGGGGAAGTGGGAGGAGGTCATCGAGTGGTACGATCCGGCGCGCTCCGGTGCGCGGCGCGCCCGGGGCGCACGGCCGGCGGAGGAACAGCGGTGAACATCCTGGTCTATCTCGTCGTCTTCTTCTTTTTCGGGGTCCTGTTCGTCCTGGGAGTCCTGAACAGCTCCGATGTGACCGTCAACCTCTGGCTCTGGCACATCGGGCCGGTCCCCATGGGCGCGGTGCTGGCGACGGCGGCCATCTTCGGAGTGGCCTTCACCTGCGCCATCGGCGTGCTCGACGGCATCAAGATCCGGATCACCAACAGGCAGCTTCGCAAGCAACTGCAGCGTCTGGAGGAGGAGAGTGACGCCCTGCGCCTGCAGATGGCCCGCCATCAGGGGCCTGTCGGCGGGCATCCCTCCGCGACGGAGGGATAGAACCCCGATGGCCGCGCCTACTCCATCTTCGCCTGATTGGAGCCTCCGCCGGCACCGCCCCCGGGATCGGTCGTCGGTGGCGGCGCGTTGAGCGGCGGGATCGGGTTGTCCATCAGGCTGGCGGCGCTGTTGACGAGGATCGCCGTTTCGTAGGTCCTCGTCACGGACCCGGTCGGGGTCTGGAAGGTGACGACCGCGGTCTTTCCGTTCAGCGTGATTGCGGGTGCCCGGCTGTCGACGGTGGGATCGCTGAGCACGAACCCGGGCGACCATTGTCCCTTGATCAGCGTCGTGAAGTAAATCCTGGTCGTCTGCTCCGCTCTCGCCCAGACCAGATACGGCTTGCCGAACTGATCGATCACCAGGGCGGGGCTCTGGTCGCTGTAAACCAGCGGGACCCCGGGGTTGACCAGGGCCGGTTCGGTCCAGCCCTTGCCGTCCCAGGTGGAGAACGCCAGCTGCTGGATGTTTCCGAAGTTCTTGGGCCAGACCACCCAGGGGTAACCCGTCGCCGGCGAGACCTGGATCACGGGCGGACCGTCGCCGTAACTGTCCCCGAGCGGATTGAGCACGAGCCGGGGCGAGAGGTGCGGCCGCACCTGCGTCCAGACGATGGCCGACTTGCCCCCGCCTCCGGTCAGGTAGAAGTAGCGCTTGTAGTTGCCGTGTGAGTCGACCTGGACGCTGACCTCGGCGACCACGGTGGAAGGCAGGACCAGGAGCGCCGCGACCGCGAACCAGAACCGGATGCCGCGCAGCACGCTCATCGGATCACCTGCCCTTTCCTTGTTCGATGAACTGGTCGAACTTTTCAACTTCCTGGAATTGCCGGTCGATCTGCGATCGCAGGAATTTCAAGCGGCCGAAGTAGACCTTCTCCTGCACCTGGTTCCTCGAGATCCGCGCCATATCCCAGAGGTGATAGGCGGTCTGGAAGAGGATGTCCACGAACCTCTCCTCTCCCCCGTGGGCCATGAGCTCCGCTTCCTCGAAATAATCGCGCGCCCGGACGTGCTCCTGCTTGAGCAGATGAATCTGCCCGAGGTACAGCAGGGCGAAAGTCGAGCAGCGGCGGAACCCCTCCTTGCTCGCGACCTGGAGCGCTTCCTTCAGCTCGCGGATGCCCCGGTCCATGCGACCGATCATCGCCTGGCAGAAGCCGATGTTGATGCGGATGAGAGTGAGGTCATAGCGGCTGGCCCTGTCCTCCAGCCGCTCACGCGCCTCGCGGAATCCGTCGAGCGCCTTCTCGTAATTGCCGTCCACGAAGTGCAGGCGCCCGATGCGGTGCAGCGCATACCCTTCGTACTCGGCGTTCGCGTCCTTGCGGGCAATCGTCAGGGCCTTCTCCGATTCCAGGAGCGCCAGATAGCGGTCCCCCTTGTCTTCGTGCGCGTCGGCCAGGCAGCCCAGAACCGCGCACTCGGTGGTCGCGGAAATCTCCTTGTGGCGTCTCAGAATGAGCCGGAGCTCGGTTTCGGCGAGGCTGATTTTCCCCATGCGCAGGAGGGTCCGGGCCAGATTGAATCGCGCCCGGGCCAGGGTCTCGGGATCGACCTCCCCCTCCACCCCGTCCTCCAGGCGCGCCAGGGCCGTCTCGTAGATGGCGTAGGCCCGGGCATGATTCCCCTGGTCCCATTCACGGTTGGCCTCTTCCCTCAGGTCGACGTAGGTCGAGGAGGGGGCCGGATCGAACGGATCGACCCGCTCCAGGTCGAGGACGTCGGAGAAGTTCTGGATCGGGACGTTGAAGATGTTCGCCAGAAGGCACAGCTTGTCGAAGGAGGGGTAGCACTTGCCGCGTTCGTAACGTGACAGCTGGGAATTGTCGATCTCGCCGCCTCCGGTCTTCGCCTTGTCCTCCACACGGCGCAGTGACAAGCCGTATCCGATCCTGAGCCGGCGAAGATAGTTCCCGAGCCGGGTGCTGCCCCGCAGTTCCTGTTCCATCTCCATGTTCCCCCGACGCCTGCGTTGCGTCGCCCCAGATTCAATCGCGTGCATGCGGCTCATTGGCTCGTCGGCGCTCTGCAAGTTCCTGAAAGGTACGGGGGAGCGACGACTGCTGCAATAGTGCCGCTATATGAAAGTTCCGTCAAGAAACATTTGTAATCGCCTTGCGGATGATCTGCAGCATGGGATATCTTACTCCAGGAACGAGAGATAGTCGAATTTCCAGGACCCGGACGTGGCCGGCGCTCTGCTTGACAATTGTGCACCCTGTCCCTACCGTACCCGGGGTCGATCGAGGGCGATGCAGAACGACAGCCTGCCGCGCGAGGGAATCCTCTCCACCACGACCCTTCCTGGCCTGATGTACTCCATCCTGCGCCGGAAGGAGACCGGTGTCCTCACCCTCACCGGGGATACCAGCGAGAAGTCGATCTACATCCACTCGGGCCGGCCCGTGTTCGCCACGTCCAACGATCGCGACGATCGGCTGGGACAGATCTTCTTCAAGGCCGGCCTCGTCAGCCTCGAGGGGTTGATGGGCTCTCTCGAACGGGCCGCCGAGGAGGGCAAGCGCCTGGGCACCGTCCTGGTCGAGCAGGGACTGATTCAGCCTCACGACCTCGTCGAAGGCGTGCGCAACCAGGTCCGGAACATCGTCTGCAGCCTGTTTCTCTGGACACGCGGACGGTACCGTTACCGCCCCGGCGATCTGCCCACCGACGAGGTGATCACCCTCAAGCTGAGCGCGGGGAACACGATCCTTGAGGGAATCCGCCGGATCGACAGCTGGGAGCGCATCTGGGAGGCGGTCGGCGACCTGGACATGCGGTATCAGACGGCCCCGGGGCTGGAGGACATGAGCCGCGACCTGACCCTGTCCCTGGAGGAGTGGACGCTTCTGTCCCATTGCGAGCGCCCGGTCACCCTGCGGGAGCTCTGCCGCACGTCGAGCGTGAGCGACTTCGAGATCTGCCGTCTGCTCTGGGCTCTCCTGACGCTCGGCATCACCATCCGTATTTCTCCGGCGGCCTGAACACCCGCTCAGTCGACGAATGTCTCCAGCAGATCCCGCGCCGTGAGGGTGGCGGCGCCGATCCTTCCCACGACGACGCCGGCCGCCCGGTTGGAGAGGAGCGCCGCCTCTTCCATGCTCGCGCCGGCGGCCAGGGAAAGAATAAGCGTGGCCGCGACGGTGTCCCCCGCCCCCGTCACGTCGAACACCTCGCGTCCGGTCGCCGCGATTCGCAGGTTTCCTCCTTCCCTGCGCACGAGGAGCATGCCGCGCTCGCCCCGCGTGATCAGGACGTAGGGGCTGTCGAGGAGATCCAGCAGTTTGCGGCCGACGGCGTCGAACTCCGCCTCGGTACGGGCCGGGAGGCCCGCCGCCTCCATCGCCTCGCGGGTGTTGGGCGTCACGACGGTCGCGGGCCGGTAATGCGGGAACAGACGCACCTTCGGGTCCACCACGACCGGCAGGCGCCGCCGCGCCGCCTCGGGGAGGATCGCCTCAAGCAGGTCCGCCGAGACCCCGCCCTTGTCGTAGTCGGAGACCACGAGACCGTGGGCGCCCGCCAGCGCCGACAAGGCCTTCTCCTTGAGACGTCCGGCAACCGCGGGGTCGAGGGGGGAATCCACTTCGCGGTCGACCCTCACGACCTGCTGATTGTGCGCGATGACCCGCGTCTTCACGGTCGTGGGCCGACCGGCGGCAACCACCAGCGCGTCGGTCGGGATGCCCGTGTCGCGGCAGAACGTCTCCAGCAGGTCGCCCTGGCGGTCGTCGCCGCGCACTCCCGCGGGCACGGCCCGCGAGCCGAGCGCCACCAGGTTGTTCACGACATTACCGGCGCCACCGAGGCGGAAACTCTCGCGCTCGAGGCGGACGACCGGTACGGGGGCCTCGGGGGAGATGCGCGATACGTTCCCCCAGAGATACTGGTCGATCATCAGATCGCCGACCACCAGGAGCGAGATTTCGGGGAAGCGCGCCGCCAGCGCCGTGGCGCGCGCCCGGTCGATGCCGGGATCCCGGCTCTCCTCTCGGCTCAGGGACGATCCTCGGGCAGGACGGTCGCTTCTTCGACGAGCATGATCGGAATGCCGTCGACGATCGGGTAACACCGGCGGCAGGACCGGCAGACGAGTCCGGTTCCGTCCGGGGTCAAGGTGACCTCGGTCTTGCACATCGGACAGGCCAGAATCTCCAGAAGGCTCGGATCGACCGTCATGACGCTCCCGTGGGACGCCTCGATTTATAGCATCCGGTCGAAAATCTTGTCAAACGGCCTGGGCCGCCGGCCCGCCGGTGTAAGATCCCGGGGTCGATGGATGACAGGACCCGCCGCCTCGAGGACCACGACCACGTGCTCCTCATCCGCCTCGGAGCGGTGGGCGACGTCCTGCGGACGCTCCCCGCTCTGCACCTGATCCGCGCGAGCTATCCCGCCGTGCGCGTCGCCTGGCTCGTGGAGGACCTGTCCCGCGATCTCCTTCTCGGCCATCCCGAGATCGACGAAGTCCTGCGATTTCCGCGCCGCGAGCTGCGCGACGCCGCGCACCCCCGGATCCTGGCGGGTCTCCTGGCCGGCGTGGCTCGCGACCTGCGCCGCCGGCGCTTCGATGTCGCGCTGGATTTCCAGGGAAGCCTCAAGAGCGGCCTGCTCGCCCTCCTGTCGGGCGCTCCCCGCCGCGTGGGATTGTCGCCCGGGCACTGCAGGGAGCTCAGCTGGCTGTTCACCAACGAGTGGGTGCGCCCCCACGAGCGCCGCCTGAACCGGGTCGAGCGGAACCTGCTCATTGCCGAGGCGATCGGCGCCCGCGGGGACACCATCGAAATGATCCTTCCCGAGCGACCCGACGAAGGGCGCGCCGCCGAGGACCTGCTGCGCTCCCTCAACCCGCGAGGGCTCCCCGTGGTCGTGCTCTCGCCGGGCACGAGCCGGCGCCAGAGGCACAAGCGCTGGCCGGCGGAGCACTTCTCCAGACTGGCCGGGCGGCTGGCCTCGGACGCCGGAGTCCTGGTCCTCGTCGTCTGGGGTCCCGGGGAGGAGGAGCTGGCGCGCTCGGTCGCCGCGTCTTCGGGCGGTCGCGCCGAGGTCGCCCCACCGACCTCGCTCCGACTCCTGGCCTCCATCCTGAGGCGCGCCGCCCTGTTCGTCGGCGCCGACACAGGGCCGATGCACCTGGCCTGGAGCGTCGGATGCCCCGTGCTCGCCCTGTTCGGTCCGACCGACCCGCGTCTCAACGCTCCGCTGGGCGGCGTCCACGTCGTCCTGCGTTCGGGGCGGCGCACGTCCGGCATCACCCCGGACATGGCGTACGAATCGGCCCGGCGGATCCTCGCGATCCCGGCCGCGCACCGGCAGACGCCCCGGCTCCTGAGGTCCTCCCTCGCTCCCCGCGCGGCGGTCGCCGTCCGATGACGTCGATCGATCCGTCGGGCATCCGGCGCATCCTGATCCGCGTCAACAACTGGATCGGCGACGTGGTGATGATCTCCCCCGCGGTGCGCGCCCTGCGGGCGCATTACCCTGGCGCGAGGATCGCCCTCCTGGCGAAGAGCTGGGTGATCGACACGCTGCGGGGCGATCCGGTCTACGACGACCTCATCGAATACGACAGCGCCGGCCGCCACCGCGGCGTACGCGGCCGTGTGCGGCTGGCGGCCGCGCTGCGGCGCCAGCGTTTCGACCTGGCGGTCCTGTTCCAGAAGGCCTTCGAGGCAGCGGCCCTGGCGTTCCTGGCCGGAGCCCGCCACCGGGTCGGTCTCGCGACGGACCGTCGCTCATTCCTCCTGACCCACGCGCTCGAGCCGCCGCCCGCGGACACGCATCACCTCGAGGTGTTCCTGGGGATCGCGCGTGCCCTCGGGTGCCCGATCGAGGACCCGTATCCCTCGTTTCACCTGAGCCAGGTCGACCGGGAGCTGGCCGCCACGCTTCTGGCGGAGGCCGGCCTCTCCGGCCACGCGCCGCTCCTCGCCTTCCATCCCGGCGCCTCGAAGGAACCGCGCGCGTGGCACCCGCAGCGCTTCGCCGAACTCGGTCGTCGCCTGGCCCAGACGCACGGGGCCCGTCTCATCCTGTTCGGCAGCGCGGCCGAGCACGGTCTCCTGAGACAGATCGCCGGCGACCTGCCGTCCGGGCGCGTGCTCGTGCCGCCGCCCGGACTGTCGATCAAGACGAGCGGCGGCATCCTGGAACGCTGCCATCTCTTCGTGGGAAACGACAGCGGCCCCATGCACGTGGCCGCCGCTCTCGGCGTGCCGACCGTCGGCATCTTCGGTCCTGGAACACCCCGTCGCACGAGGCCGACGACCCGGGGCGGGCGCGTCGTCACGGTCGGCGGCGACTACCCCTGCTCTCCCTGCCGGCAGGACTTCTTCCGCGAGTGCCCGCCGGCGCCTTCAGGAAAGCCGTTCTGCCTCGAGGAGGTCGGCGTCGAGGAGGTTGAGCGGGCGGCGGTCTTGCTACTGGAGAGGCCCCGCCAGGCGGTCCTTTGAGCGCCGCACGGCGTGGCGCCAGCGGATCCGCCTGGGACCGAGCCGCGACCGATAACGCGAGAGCGAAGTCACGAGTCGACGCAGCAGCGCCCGGTCGCGACCCGCGTAGCACCGCAGAAAGAGAAGCTCTTCGCGCCTGGATAGCCGCAGACGGGGCGCGATCCATTTCTCGTACGATCGCAGCAGGCGGGCCAGGTTTCTGAAACGCTGCCGCGGCGAGACGGCCGGCAGGAAGCGACCTCGGTCGAGATCGACGACGTTCAGGACCGGCTTTCCCGCGCCGCGCTCCAGCACGAGGTTGCCGACGTTCAGATCGGCGTGCAGGAAGCCGGCCTCGTGCATCCGCCGCAACAGGCCGGCGCATTCCAGGAGGATCTCGCGCCGCAAAGGGGGCCCCGGCGCCTCACCCGCCAGCTCCAGGAGGTTGCGCGCGCCCGTCAGCTCGCGGTTCACGATGGCGTGAGCCCGGAGCGGTCCGAGGACACGTCCCGCGCCGGCCGCCAGGATCTCGGGCGTCGCCACGCCGGCCGATCGGAGGCGGTCCGAAGTCCACACCTGGTCCAGGGCGCGACGACTCCCCAGGTACAGGCCGCCGAGGAGCGGCCCGAAGAGGCCCCCGCGCAGCGCCCGCTTCCCCACCGCGGCTTTCCCGGCCAGGGTGAAGCGGGACAGGCCTCCGCGACCGGAGCCCGCTTCGAGGGGGGCGCGCGGCCGTTCCTCGAACAGGAAATCGGCCTGTCCACGCGCGATCGCTTCCGCACACTCGCGCCCGGCGACCCAGAACGCCGCGGGCGAGCGGACCTCGACATAGTGTGGCGTGGGCTCGCGCGGCACGCGGCGCATCGGGTCTCCCGCGGGATTCACACTTCGTCGGCGGCCGGCTGCGGCGCGCGCTCGCGACCGAAGACGTGGGCCACGAGGATGCCGATGAGGTACAGAAGGATCATCGGTCCCGCAAAGACGCACTGGGTCACGACGTCGGGCGTCGGCGTGATCACCGCCGCGACGATAAAGATAATCAGGATGGCGTATTTGAAATTCCGCCACAGGAAGCCCGCGGTGATCAGCCCGAGCCGGGAGAGGAAATACACCACGGTCGGCAGCTCGAACACCAGCCCCATGCCCAGGATCATCTTGCTCTCGAAGGCGAACAGGCTGCTCACCCGCAGCGCCGGCGTGAAACCCTCCGCGACGCTCAACAGGAACTTGCACGCGACCGGGAACGCCACGCCATAGCCGAACGCGCCGCCGAGGACGAAGAACACCGTCGCGAAGAGCACGAACGGTACGGCGTAGCGCCTTTCCTTCGGATACAGTCCCGGCCGGATGAAGGCCCACACCTGGTACAGGATCACGGGCGCCGCGAGAAACAACGACGCGAGGAACGCCACCTTCATGTACAGCATGAACGGCTCGGCGAGATCGAGGTAGACGGGCTTGTTCTCCCCCAGAAAGGGGCGGATGGGACGGATGAGATAGTCCAGGATGTTCCGGGAATAGCCGAGGCAGAGCGCGAATGCCCCCGCGATCGCGAAGACTGACCGCATCAGCCGCTTCCGGAGCTCCTCGAGGTGCTCCAGGAAGCTCATGGTCGGGAGATCAGCCCCGGTCGTCCCGCGTCTTGGCATCGATGGCCGCGGCGGCCCCCTGCTGGTCGGCGGGATCGGCCGGCGTCTTCTCCTTGGGAGGCGCGGAATCGGACCGCGTGACCTCGGCATCGAGGGTGTCCCGCAGATCGGTGGCCGCCTTGCGGAATTCAGCGACCCCCTTGCCGAGAGTGCGTCCAAGCTCCGAAAGCTTCTTCGGTCCGAAGATCAGCAGGGCGATTGCGAAGATGACGAGTAACTCGGGACCGCCTATCGAGCCGAACATCTCTTGTTCCGCCTCCCGAGGATGGGCGTCCCTTCCGATGACGCTCTCCCCGTTTCCCCTCTCCCGCCGGGCGCTCCGTCTCTTCGCAGCATCTTAGCACCATCGTCCGCGACGATTCCGGCGGACGGGCGTCATTCCGCCGACGGGGCGTGCGCCGCCTCCATCCCTCGTTTCTTTACACCGGCCGGATCGGGCACTATAATTGAGCCACAGCACGTTCAAGGAGAGACGCAGTGCGGCGGAAGACGATCCTCGGGGGGCTGGCTTTTGTGATCGCGGGCGGCCTCGCCGGGGGGCTGCTCGGCGGGCGCGCCGCATCGGTTTCCGAACGGACCGGGGAACAGCTCGCCACCTATACGCACCTGCTCGGACTCCTCCAGGCCCGGGCGGCGGAGCCGGTCGAGCCCCGCGTGGCGATCGAGGGTTCGATCCGCGGCATGCTCCGCACGATGGATCCTCATTCCAACTATCTGGACCCGGACGACTACAGGCACATGCTCGAGGAGCAGTCGGGCAGCTTTTCCGGTCTCGGAATCGTCATCTCGAAGCCCTCCAATGACAAGCCTCTCACCGTGATCTCCCCGCTCGAGGGGACGCCGGCGTGGAATGTCGGAATCAGGGCGGGAGACGTGATTTCGCAGATCGAAGGGGTGGACACGCTCGACATGACGATCGATGATGCTCTGAAGCGCCTGAAGGGGCCGAAGGGAACGAAGGTGTCGATCACGGTCACCCGGCCAGGCGACACCGAGGTCCTGCACTTCACGATCACGCGCGATGACATACCGACCAACAGCATCCGCCAGGCGTTCCTGATCCGTCCCGGCGTGGGGTACATCAAGATCGAGAACTTCACGCGCACCACGGACCGGGAGCTCGACGAACGCATCCGGACCCTCGAAAAGCAGGGGATGACGCGCCTCATCCTCGACCTGCGGCGCAATCCGGGCGGTCTTCTCGAGCAGGCGGTGCGGGTCGCGGATCGCTTCCTCAAGAAGGACCAGATGATCGTCTACACGCACGGACGGATCAGCGGCGCGGATCAGGAGTACCGCGCCTCGGGCACCGGCGAGCGTCTGGACCAGCCCCTCGTGGTCCTGGTGGACAAGTTCAGCGCCAGCGCCTCGGAGATCGTGGCCGGTGCCATCCAGGACCACGACCGCGGGCTCATCGTCGGGGAGACGACGTGGGGCAAGGGCCTCGTGCAGACGGTCTACCCCCTCAGCCAGGACGCCGCCCTGGCCCTGACCACCGCCCGCTACTACACGCCGAGCGGCCGCCTCATCCAGCGCGACTACAACTCGCTCGAGGACTACCTGTCCCACGACGAAAGCGACGAGGAGCTGATCCACCTCTCCAAGGACATCCGCCGGACCGACGCGGGCCGCACGGTGTACGGAGGGGGCGGGATCCACCCGGATGTCGTGGTCGCGGACCCGACCCCGCCCTTCGTGGACCAACTCGAGCGCGTGCGTGTCTTCTTCGATTTCGCCGTGGATTATAACGCCAGGCACAAGGGCGTCCAGCGGACCTTCGAGATCAACCCCGCCGTGATGCAGGAGTTCCAGGAGTTCCTGACCGGGCGAAAGCTCAAATGGACTCCCGCCGACATCGAGTCCAACTCCGATCGTCTCAAGGGGGAGATCAAGGAGGCTATCTTTTCGGCGCTCTGGGGCCTGGAAGAGGCCTACAAAGTGCACTCCGAGAGCGACCTCCAGCTGCGCAAGGCGCTCGATCTCTTCCCGCAGGCCGAGAACCTGGCCGCGCTCGCCGACCAGAAGGCCGCGGCCGAGCGCTAGACACTTCGGTTCAGTTCCTCGTCGCCAGATGCAGGATGTCCGGGAACGGCCGCCTGTGGAAGGCCCGGATCTCGATGCGGCGATCGCGTGGCGCCAGGGTCTCGAAGGTTCTCAGGTACTGCCAGGCCAGGCGCGCCGCCTCCCTGTATCTCCTCTCGGCGGCACTGTCTGCACCGCTCAGTCTCTCGAAGAGATGATGCCGCGCCCACTGGCGGAGCGGCTCGGCCACCCATCGGCGCCCCGTCTGCCGGCCGAGAAAATGCATCACGGCCAGGTATTTCGTGACGTTTGCGTGGTGCTCCAGCTCGAGGAGGGTCACCGCCCGCCCCTCCGAGGCCCGGCTCGCCAGGGTGACCAGGTGGTCGATCTCCTCCACCAGGACACCGAACTCCAGGACGTTGACGTCTCCGAGGCCCCGCAAGGGGTTGAACCGTTCCAGGTGGCGGACGAGGGAATCGGGGCAATAGAAGGCGGCCCGCAGGGAGCCTGACGACTCGCGCACGAGGATGCGCGCCCCGGTCCGATCCCCCTCCCCGGCGACCCCTGCGTAAAGGCTGCGGAACCCCTCGTCCCCCACGATGAAGGGGGCCAGGTCACCGATGAGCGGGGGGATGCCGTAGGTCCTTTCGATCAGCGACTTGAGCACTTCGACCAGAGGTTGCACGGTGTCCATCCTGTCCACCGGCCCAAAAACCGCCCGGGGCACGGGGACCCAGGTTCTGCCAATAAATATAGCCTCCTGGACTCCTGCCCACCACTTGACACGCCACCAGGGTCCTGATTACTATTAGCACTCGATTGAGTCGAGTGCTAGCAATGCCCGGCGAATCAACACCTCACTCCCGATCAGGAGGGAACGTACGATGAAGGTCAAACCTCTGCACGACAAGATCCTGGTGAAGCGGATCGAGCCCGAGGAGAAGGTCAAGGGCGGCATCATCATCCCGGACACGGCCAAGGAGAAGCCGCTCGAGGGCAAGGTCGTCAACGTGGGGACGGGCCGTCTCGACGAGAACGGCAAGCGGATCCCCCTCGAAGTGAAGGTCGGCGATCGGGTGCTCATCGGCAAGTACGCCGGTACCGAGGTCAAGATCGACGACATCGAGCACGTGATCGTCCGCGAGGAGGACATCCTCGGAGTCATCAGCTGAAAGGGGCCTCGGGCCCTCTGTCGCACCGCATCGAGACAATTCCCAAGGAGGTCACAGAACCATGCCAGCAAAAGACATCATTTATGCGGAGGAATGCCGTCAGGCGATTCTCCGCGGAGTCAACAAGCTCGCCGAGGCCGTCAAGGTGACGCTCGGGCCCCGCGGGCGGAACGTCGTGCTCGAGAAGAAGTTCGGCTCTCCGACCAGCACCAAGGACGGAGTGACCGTCGCGAAGGAGATCGAGCTCGAGGATCCGAAGGAGAACATGGGCGCCCAGCTCGTTCGTGAAGTCGCGAGCAAGACGTCCGAGGTCGCCGGGGATGGCACGACGACCGCCACCGTCCTGGCCCAGGCGATCTATCGCGAGGGGGTCAAGGCGGTCACCGCCGGCGCCAACCCCATGGACCTCAAGAGGGGGATCGAGAAGGCCGTCGAGAAGGCGATCGAGGAGATCAAGAAGCTCTCCAAGCCGGTCAGCGGCAAGGCGATCGCCCAGGTCGGCACGATTTCCGCCAACAACGACGAGACCATCGGCGAGATCATCGCCCAGGCGATGGAGAAGGTCGGCAAGGACGGCGTCATCACCGTGGAGGAGGCGAAGGGCCTCGAGACCTCCCTCGAGATCGTCGAGGGGATGCAGTTCGATCGCGGCTACCTGAGCCCCTATTTCGTCACCGACGCCGAGCGCATGGAGTGCGTGCTGGAGAACCCGTACATCCTGATCCACGAGAAGAAGATCTCCAACATGCGCGACCTGCTGCCTCTGCTCGAGCAGGTGGCGAAGAGCGGTCGTCCTCTCCTGCTGATCGCGGAGGACGTCGAGGGCGAGGCCCTGGCCACGCTCGTGGTCAACAAACTGCGCGGCACGCTCCAGGTCTGCGCGGTGAAGGCGCCCGGGTTCGGCGATCGCCGCAAGGCGATGCTCGAGGACCTCGCGATCCTCACCGGCGGCAAGTGCATCACCGAGGACCTCGGCATCAAGCTCGAGAACGTCAAGATCGAGGACCTCGGCCAGGCCAAGAAGATCACCGCCGACAAG